>JBKPMA010000563.1:0-10025 GCA_046731935.1 Acidobacteriota bacterium | reverse complement strand
CTCTATTTCATCAGCCCATCCTGGATGTCGTGGTCCGCGTTCGACGCGCCGCTATGGCTCCGATGGGGTGGTGTCGCACTCGGCTTGATGGTGCTGTGCTCGGTACAGTGGGTGCTGCGCAACCTCGGGCGCAATGTCAGCGAGACCGTACTCACCAAAGCCGATCACGAGCTCGTCACATCCGGTCCGTACAACTGGATCCGTCATCCCCTGTACACGACAGGTATCGGGCTCTTCCTGGCGCTCGGTCTCATCGCAGCCAACTGGTTTATCCTGCTGTGCGCCGCGATCGCCCTGCTGGCGGTCAGGCTGGCGGTGATCCCGCGCGAGGAACGTGCGTTGTGTGAACGCTTCGGCGCGGGCTACGAGCAGTACATGTCGCGCACGGGCACCATGTGGCCGAGGCTTTGGGCCACGCACAAGCGAACGTAGGGAACAGGACGATGGGCAACGGGCAAAAGGCAGAACGGGCAGCACTGTTGGGAGTCGTCGTCGCAATCGCTGTCGTCGCCCTGACGGCGCAGTCGCCGGTCACGTCCTGCGATGCGGCATCGGCCCCGCCCTGGTGCAGTGCCGTGCCTGGCGACCGCGCCGAAGGCTGGCCCCTGCAGCGGCGCTCGGAGGTCATGGCCAGAAACGGCATGGTCGCGACGAGCCAGCCGCTCGCCGCGCAGGCGGGACTGGACATTCTGAAGAAGGGCGGCAACGCCGTCGACGCCGCTGTCGCCACCGCGGCGGCGCTGAGCGTGCTGGAGCCGATGAACGTCGGCCCGGCCGGCGATCTCTTCGCGATCATCTATATCGCCCGCGAGAACAAGCTCTACACGCTCAACGCGAGCGGCAAGGCACCGAGCGGCGCAACCCTCCAGCGCATGAACTCGCTCGGGTACACGTGGGATGCCGCGAACTGGGCGCCGGGATCAGGAATGCCCCCGGGCGGCATCCTGGAAGTCACGGTGCCGGGCGCCGCGTGGGGATGGGACGAAGTCCAGAAGCGTTTCGGCGCGCTCTCGTTCAAGGAAACGCTGCAGCCGGCCATCGACTACGCCGACCAGGGCTTTCCCGTATCCGAGCGCATCGCGCACGACTGGAACCTGCCCAAGGGCCTCTCTCCCACTCGCGGCGATCCGCGCGGATGCTGCACGGACGTCGATCCGGATGCGATTGCGACGTGGTACGTGAACGGGCGTCCGCCCGCGGCCGGACAGATCTTCCGCAACCCCGGCCTCGCCAAGACGCTGCGCCTGCTCCAACAGCACGGCCGCGATGCCTTCTACCGCGGGGAGATCGCCAACGCCATCGTCGCGAAGTCCAGCGCAGTGGGCGGAACGATGACATTGGACGATCTCGCCGTGTACTCCGGAGAGTGGTCCACCGCAGCCAAAACGACGCACAGCGGGTACGACGTTTTCACGCTGCCGCCGCCGGCGCAAACCTGGGCGACCGACGAGATCCTGAACATCCTCGACGCCTGCATGCCCCAATGGGCCCCGGGCCAGACACTCGCGAGCCTCGGGCCTGCCAGCCCGAAGTACTGGCACTTCGTGGTCGAAGCCAAGAAGCTCGCGTTCGCCGATCTGTACGCGTACAACGCAGATCCGAGCGTCGTACCGGTTCCGCTCGATCGGCTGCTTTCCAAGGAACACGCGGCCTCCCTCTGCGGCAGAGTGGATCCCAATCGGGCATCTGGTACAGCGGCGGCCGGCGGGCGCATGGACGGCAGCGGCGACACGATCGTGCTGTCCACGGCCGACCGCTGGGGCAACATGGTTGCGTGGGTCAACAGCTTGTACATGGGATTCGGATCGGGGCTGGTCGTACCCGGCTACGGCCTCACGCTGCACAATCGCGGCGGGCTGTTCACGCTCGATCCCAAGAGTCCCAACGTCATCGCTCCGCATAAACGTCCCTTCAACACCTTGTCGGCTGGGTTCGTGATGCGGCAGGACCGTCCGGTCATGACGGTGACGCTGATGGGCGGCGACATGCAGGCGCAGGGCATCGCGCAAGTGCTCCTGAACGTGCTCGACCTGGGTGCAAACCTGCAGGCTGCGAGCGACATGGCGCGGTTCCGGCACGTTCAGGTGGCCAACACGCTCACACTGGAGTCGCAGCTCTTCTCGCTTGTCGGACGGCAGCTGCAGGCCATGGGACACACGGTCCAGTCGGTCAGCGGCGACAGTGTCGGCGGCTATCAGGCCATCATGTTCACGCCAGACGATGCCGCGTCGGGTGGGAACGCGCCGGGAGAGCCGCTGTTGAAGGGGTTCTACCGCGCGGGATCGGATCATCGCAAGGACGGCCAGGCGGTCGGCTACTAGCTCACCACGTGCCTGCACGGGTCACCGGAAGGAGGAGCCGTGATCTCCCGACACACGATCATTCTGTCGCTGCTGTGGACCGCGCCGTTCGCTCTCACGCCCGCGGCGTCGTTCGCACAAAACACCAGCACCGACGTCCCTCCCGTGATTGACGTCCACGTGCATGCGATGGACGAGTCGTTTCCTGGGACCGGACCGATGTGCCCGAACACGCCGGCGTTCACCGCGTCCGACCCGGCGGCAAAGGAAGCGCCCATGGGTTGGGTGCAGGACGAGTGCACGCCGAAGCTGTACCCGTCGGCGAAGGGTGAGTACATCAAGGATGTCGTCGCGGAGATGCAGCGGATGAACGTCACAGCCGTGGTCTTCGGCGATCCGAAGAGCGTGCAGAAGTGGCGTGAGGCGGCGCCGACACGCGTGATCCCCGGAACCAGCTTCAACGAGGGCCTCCAGCCTGGCGCGCGTGTGGCGCTCGACGAGCTGCGGGCGTCGTTCGCCAAAAACGGCTTCAAGGTCATGGGAGAGATCGGGCTTCAGTACGAGGGTCTGTCCCCGAGCGATCCTTCCGTGGACAAATACTTCGCGCTCGCCGAAGAGCTCGACGTTCCCGTTGCGATCCACATGGGCACCGGGGGCTCCGGGCGCGCCAACATCACCACGCCCAGCTTTCGCGGATCGATGGGCAACCCGCTGCTGCTCGAGGATCTGCTCGCACGGCACCCGAAGCTTCGCGTCCAGATCATGCACGCCGGCTATCCGATGATCGACAACCTGCTCACGCTGCTCCAGGCCAACTCACACGTCTACGTCGATGTCGCGGGGCTCATCTGGAGCTATCCCGTCAACGAAGTGAACCGCTACATCGAACGCATCGTCGGAGCGGGCTTCGGCGATCGGGTCATGTTCGGAACCGACCAGATGGCGTGGCCGAAACTGATGGCGTACTCGATCAGTCTCATCCAGAACGCCGACTATCTGACGCCGGGGCAGAAGCGAGACATCCTCTACAACAACGCGGCGCGCTTCCTGCGGATCGTTCCTGCGACTGCGGGGAAGACGCAATAGAGGCAGCCGCCGCACACGTCCATCAGCACGAGCGCATCACCCGGGAGACGTTATACATGCCCCGTCGAACCGTCCTCGTTCGTATTCCACTGGTGTCCCGCCGCGCGGCAGCCGCGTTGGCGGCCTGCGCTGCCGGATTCGTACTGGTGAGTGCCACGCATCTCGGCACGCTGGCCGCCGCCGATACGGTCTCCGTGTCGGTGGACGCGACCAAACCCGGCGCGAAGATCGACCGCAACCTCTTCGGCCAGTTTGCCGAGCATCTCGGTCACGGCATTTACGAGGGCATCTGGGTCGGGCCCGATTCCTCCATTCCCAACACCCGAGGCATCAGGAACGACGTCGTCGCGGCGCTCAAAGCATTGAAGGTGCCCAACGTCCGGTGGCCGGGCGGCTGTTTTGCCGACGACTATCACTGGCGCAAGGGGATCGGACCCGCCGACAAACGCGCCGCGACCGTCAATCCGGACTGGGGCGGTGTCGTCGAGCCAAACACGTTCGGCACGCACGAGTACATGGACTTTCTCGATCAGATCGGCAGCCGCGCGTACGTGTCGGTGAACGTCGGATCGGGCACGCCGCAGGAAGGGGCTGAATGGCTCGAGTACATGACCGCCGCGCAGCCGACGGCATTGGCGAAGGAGCGGGCGGCCAACGGCCATCCGGAGCCCTACCCGGTGGCGTATCTCGGCATCGGCAACGAGAGTTGGGACTGCGGCGGCAACATGTCGCCCGACTATTACGTGCAGCAGATGAAGAGGTACAGCCGCTTCGTCCGGAATTTCAATCCGGCGCAGCGTGAGGGCAGCCAGCGCATGCTGAAGATCGCCGTCGGACCTGGTGGGGACGGCCCGCGGTGGACGGAGTGGACCGAGGCGGTCATGAAGGCCTGGAAAGGCCATCAATGGAGCTGGGACATCGACGGACTGTCACTTCACTCCTACACCGTCATCAAGTTCCCTCCGGCGTTCCCATCTGTCGGTTTCGGCGAAGACGACTACAGCAAGATCCTCAAGGCCACGCTGGATATGGACGCCATCATCAACACGCACGCGGCGATCATGGACAAGTACGATCCCGACAAGAAGATCACCCTCGTCGTGGACGAGTGGGGTTCGTGGTACGCGCCGCTGCCCGGCTCGAATCCAGGCTTCCTCGTCCAGCAGAACAGCGTGCGAGACGCGCTGATTGCCGCGCTCAATCTCAATATCTTCGCGCGCCACGCCGATCGCGTCCGCATGGCGAACATCGCACAGATGATCAACGTGCTGCAGGCGATGATCATCACCGACAAGGACAAGATGGTCCTCACGCCCACGTACCACGCGTTCAAGATGTATCTGCCCTTTCAGGACGCGACGTTCGTGCCGGTGACGTTCAACGCCGGCAGTTATACACACGCCAGCATCACCCTGCCGCGCGTGGACGCGATCGCCGCCAAGGACACGGGCGGACGGCTGTGGCTGGCCGTCACGAACCTCGATCCGACTCAACCCGCCGACATCGATGCGACCATCACCGGTGTCACCGCGACATCCGCGAGCGGCCAGACGTTGACGGGTCCCAAGGTCGATAGCGTGAATACCTTCGACGCACCAAACACGGTCGTACCGAAGCCGATCACGGCGTCGGTGCAGAACGGCCGCATCTCGCTCCACGTGGAGCCCAAATCCGTAACTGTGATTTCCGTTCAGCCCTGACATCATGACAACGACTGCTCTCAGTGTCCCGGCGCTGGCTCTGGCGCTCGTACTCACCCCATCGTGGGCTGCTGCGCAGGTCCAGACCGAAGTGCCGCCGCCCGTGGCAGGCGCGAAGCCGGCAACAGTCGAACGCATCAAGATCCACGGCGCGTCGCTCGAAGGCAATCTGGAAGGTGACGCCGTCGATCGCGACGTCATCGTCTTCCTGCCTCCGAGCTATGCGACTGAAGGGTCGCGCCGGTACCCAGTCGTGTACGCGCTGCATGGCTACTCCATCGGTGCGGAGCAGTGGTCCCACGAGATTCACGTCCCGCAGACGATCGAGGGCGCGTTCGCGCAGGGGACGCGCGAAATGATCGTCGTGCTCCCGGATTCGAAAACAGCCCACAACGGGTCGATGTATTCGAGCTCGGTGACGACCGGTGATTTCGAGTGGTACGTTGCGCACGACATCGTCGCCTACATCGACAGCCACTACCGCACGATGGCGGATCGGAAGAGCCGGGGCCTCGTCGGCCATTCCATGGGCGGCTACGGTGCCACCCGCATCGGGATGAAGCACGCCGACGTCTTTGGCAGTGTCTACATCATGAGCCCGTGCTGCCTGTCGGTGCGTCCGCCAGGTCCGGCGAATACCGATCTGGAGAAGGCGGTCGAGAGCGCCAAGTCGCCAGCCGACCTGGCCGGCCTGCCGTTCTTCCCGCGGGCGCAGCTGGCCACGGCGGCCGCGTGGTCGCCGAATCCGAAGAATCCGCCGCTCTACTTCGACTTACCGACGAAGGATGGTGCACCGCGGCCAGACATTCTCGCGAAGTGGGCTGCGAACGCGCCGCTCGCGTTCGCGGATCAATACGTGGGCAATCTGCGCCAGTACCGGGCCATTGCCATCGACGTGGGCGATCAGGACGGCCTCAAGGCGGATGCGGGCAAGCTGCACGACGTGCTCGATCTGTATGGCATTGCCAACAGCTTCGAGATCTACTCCGGAACGCACACGAGCAAAGTGGCGGATCGCTTCCAGAACCACGTCATGCCGTTCTTCAGCAAGACGCTCTGCTTTGACAGCGATTGCAAATAGACGTTCCGGGCGGGATGGTTCACCGATGGGCCGCCGGCAGCGATCAGCCGGTCATTTGTCCGGCATAGATCAACGCCAGGTATTCGAAGCGCACATGGCCGTCTCGTGCGTACGCGTCGAACAGCGTCTTCAGCGCAGACAACATCGGCACGTGGTCCGGATGACCGGCCTGCGGGGCGTACGAGGATGACAGGAGCCGATCGGCGAGACTGTCGAAGTCGAACGCTTGCGCATGCGCGAAGGATCGCGTGATCCAGCCGGGCGCGAACAAGGCTATCAGCGCCTGCTCCTCGATATCCCGATGCCGCGCAGCGCGATAATCAGTCGCATAACGTTCGACCAGGCGCTCGTAGTCGCGCATGAAGGCCGAGGCCTGGTCGCGCTGGTTCCACGCGACCATCAGGTGTCCGTTCGGCCGCAGGATGCGTCGGAACTCCTTCTGCGCCGCGTCGCGATCGAACCAGTGGAATGCCGTGCCGACGGTCACCAGATCGACTGACGCGTCGGGCAAGGTCGTCGCTTCGGCGCGTCCGTCGATGCTGTGAAAGCCCACCCTGGCGGCGAGGCGCTGTTCACCAGCGCGCCGCATCGCGGCGTTTGGCTCGACGGCCATCACGCCGTGGCCGGCCCTCAGAAACAATTCTGACAAGAGACCCGTGCCGGACCCGATGTCAGCGATTACAGAGTCATCCAGCAGCATGCCCGCTTCGCGGAGCGCCTCCAGAATTGCGGACGGATAGCCGGGCCTCGCCTTCAGGTAGTGCTCAGCGCGCGTGGAGAACCGGCCGGTAGCGTCCTGCACGTGGCCGGTCCTCAGTGTGCGGCGCCGCGCAGGACGTCGGCCACGGCGTCAAATGCTGGTTTCTGTTTGCCGTCGCGGCCCCAGAGCAGCGGATAGTTCACGCGCCCCGGTATGGGGAAGTCGTTCAGCCATGACGACGAATCGGTCAGCCCCCAGAAGGTCACACGGCTGACGTCGTGCTTCAGGAAGAGACGGAAGACGTCGGCGTACCGGGTGGCGAGCTTCTGCTCCATGGCGGCCGGCAATCCGTCAGGATAGATATTCGTCGCCGCCTTGATCTTCTGCTTTTTCGAGAGATCGGCGCCCCACATGTCCGGGTCGCGAGGCAGGACGTCCATGTCCAGCTCCGTGATGAGCGGATGCACTCCGGACGCGTGAATGGCGGCGAGCGTCTCGTCCACGGCCTGAAGCGCCGGTTCGTCGATGCCCCAGTGTCCTTGTTCGCCGATTCCGTCAACGCGAAGGCCCTTGGCTTTCAGGCCCTGCACGATCCGGATCGCGGCGTCCCGCTTCGCCGGTTTCCACAGGTTGTAATCGTTGTAATAGAGCTCGGCATCGGGATCGGCCGCATGTGCGAACTCGAACGCCTTCTCGATGAAATCGTCGCCGATGGCGTCCCGCCATGGCGTGTGCCGCAGGCTTCCGTCCTCATCCAGCGCCTCGTTGACCACGTCCCAGCCGTTCACACGCCCTTTGTAGCGGCCGACGACGGTCGCGATGTGGTCTTGCAGACGGGCCAGCAGGGTTGCGCGGTCGATCTTGGCACTGCCGGCGCCGGCAAACACCCAGCCCGGCGTCTGCTGGTGCCACAGGAGGACATGCCCGACGACGAACATGCTGTGACTGCGTCCGAGCTCGACGTAGCGATCGGCGGGCTCGAAGTTGTACCGGTCCTGGGCAGGGTGAACGCGCTCCCACTTCAACACGTTCTCTGGACTCACCGAGTTGAACTGTCTCGCCACGAGCGCAAGGCCGGTCGCGTCCTGCCCGTCGCTGAGCGCCTGACTCACTGCGACCCCGACCTTGAGGCTGGCCGGCGCCAGGTCTTTGAGCGCGGACGGCGAATCGGCGGCTATTACCGTGGCCGCCGCGCATACGGCAGCGAACGTGATGAGGGTTCGGGACATTTGAGGCTCACGAGGTTCCGGGGTTCCAGGGTTCAAGAGGTTCAAGGGGTTCAAGGGGTTCAAAGGGTTCAAGAGGTTCAAACGGTTCTGGCGAACCGTGCCGGTATATCGTATCCGCGGTCTTTCGCTCCTCAAAGGACACACGATGCGCCTGTTGCCTCTGATTTTCACGATCTCTCTTTTAGGCGCCGCACCGCTGAGCGCGCAGCCGTCCGGCGGTCCGTACGGTCCGATCCAGCAGACCTACGACGTGCCGGCGGCACCGCACGTCTACTATGTCGCGCCCGATGCCGCGGCCGATGCGCCAGGCACCCTGACGCAACCGACGACGCTGGAGTCAGCGATCGCACACGTCGTCACAGGCGATGCCGTCGTCCTGCGAGGCGGCATCTACCGCACGGGCGGCCTCCTGTTGAATCAGGGCATCACGCTGCAGCCGTATCGCGACGAGCGTCCGATCCTCAAAGGCACACAGCTCGCGACCAACTGGCAGCCCTTGAGGAACAAACTCTGGAAGACGTCGTGGACCCGCCTCTTCCCCGCGAAGCCGCTTGGCTGGTGGCAGCGCGATCGGGAGGGGATGCGGACGCCGATTCACCGCTTCAACAACGACATGGTCTTCGTGGACGGCCGTCTGCTGCAATCGGCAGGGTGGGAAGGCGAAGTCGACGAGAACTCGTACTACATCGACTATGACAAGGGGCAGGTCTACATCGGCGCCGATCCCACAGGGCGGCAGGTCGAGATCACGGCATTCGACAACGCCATCGTCCGCACGAGCCTGCCGGTGCACGACAAGACGAACGATCACAAAGGACCGGCCATCAGGGGCATCACGTTCACGCAGTATGCGTACCGGGCGCTGGAGGTCGAAGGCAAGCGCCAGTTCACGTCTGCCGACGAGCCGACTGACGAACCCGTGGGCCTGGCCGATCCGTCCACGTTCGGCAAGGAAGTCGTGGGCACGCTGCTCGAAAATGTCTCGATTACGTTCTGCTCGCGCGTCGCCGGCTACTTCCGTGGAGACGGTCTCGTCATCCGAAACTCCCTGATCAGCGACACGAGCACGGAGGGTATCTACGTCATCGGGTCATCAGACGTCCTGCTCGAGCGGAACATCATCCGGCGAAACAACGTCGAGCACCTGACGGGCTACTATCCTGCGGCGGTCAAGATCTTCAACCAGACGCGCCGCGTCACGTGCCGCGACAACCTGGTCCTCGACAATCCGGACTCGAACGGCATCTGGTACGACGTGGGGAATCGCGACGCAGTGTTCGTCAACAACTGGATCGAAAACGCCCAGGACGGCTTCTTCTTCGAGATCTCGCGCGGCGCGATCGTCGCCGGAAACGTCTTCGTGCGCTGCAACAAGGGCGTGCGTGTGCTGAACTCCGCGGACGTCCGTCTCTACAACAACACGTTCGTAGACACGGCGGCCTCGTTCGAGCGCAACGAACGCAGCGCGACCGGCGATCATTTCGGCTGGCATCCGTCCACGGGTCCTGGTGTGGAGGAGCGCCAAGGTCACGTCTTCGTGAACAATCTGTTCGTCGCCAGCGATGCCTACACTCAGCCCGTGCTGCGATTCGAACAACCGAAGACGCTGTGCGAGAAGCTGACCAGACCGCAGGCTGCAACCGTTGACGCAAACGTCTACGCGAGGGGGTCAACGGCGGCAGACCGGAGCGCCAAGCCGGTTCCGCTCGTGACCTGGAGTCCCGCACAGACCGAGACGTGCCAGACGTCAGCGGCCTCTCTCGAGGAATTCCGGGCACTCGCGCCGGCGTTCGAGACGCGCGGGCAATCGCTCGACCTTTCGCCGCGGTCGGTGTTCAAGAGTCCTGAGCTCGGCCGATACGAGCTTCAGCGCACCTTGCCGGGTACGCGTGAGGTCGTGCCGGCGGAGGTGTTGAAGGTGCTTGGGTG
>JBKPMA010000562.1:0-6418 GCA_046731935.1 Acidobacteriota bacterium | reverse complement strand
GTGTAGAAATCCGCATCAAGCGCCTGCACGTCCACGACCAGGTGCGGCGCAGCCTGCGCACCATCCACCAGCGCGAGCGCACCGACGCGGTGGGCGGCTTCGACAATCTCCTCGACCGGATTGATCGTCCCGAGCGAATTCGACACGTGGATGATCGCGACGAGCTTCGTGCGATCGCTGAGCAACCGCCGGAACTCGTCCATGCGGAGCTCGCCGCGGTCGTCGATCGGTACCACCCGGAGCGTCGCGCCGGTCTGCTCGCACACGAGCTGCCAGGGAACGATGTTCGAGTGGTGCTCCATCCACGAGACCAGTACCTCATCACCCGGCTTGAGGTTCGTTCGGCCCCACGACTGCGCAACGAGATTGATGCTCTCGGTGCACCCCTTCGTCAACACGACCTCGCGGCTGTGCGGAGCGTTGATGAACCGCTGCAGCAGGGTCCGCGACCGTTCGTACGCGCGGGTCGCCCGCTCGCTCAGAAGATGCGTAGCCCGGTGGATGTTGGCGTTGTCGTGGACGTAATACTCGTTCAACGCGTCGATGACGGACTGCGGCTTCTGCGACGTATTCGCGCTGTCGAGATACACGAGCGGCCGCCCATGCACCTCCTGCTGGAGGATGGGGAAGTCAGCGCGGACGCGTTCCACATCGAAGCCCGCACGAACCGGAGCCGTCACCTCACTCATGAACCTGTTGAACCTCTCGAGCCCTTTGAACCTGCTGGACGCTTTGAACCTGTTGAACCCTTGAACCTATTGAACCTGTATCTCCTGCACTCGCCTGCGAACAACCTCGTCGAGCCGCTCACGAAGCGGGCCGAACGTGACGCGATTGACGACGTCTCCCGCGAACCCGAGGATCAGCAGTGCCCGGGCGTCCGCCAGCGCGATGCCGCGCGCCTGCAGGTAGAAGAGCATCTCGGGATCGAGCTGACCCACTGTCGCCCCGTGTGTGCACTTCACATCGTCCGCAAAGATCTCGAGCTGCGGCTTGGTGTCGATCTGGGCCCCGTCCGACAGCAGCAGCGCCTTGTTCGTCTGCTTGGCGTCGGTCTTCTGCGCATCCTGCCGGACGATGATCTTGCCGTTGAACACGCCGCGGCCTTTGCCGCCAAGGATGCCTTTGTAGAGCTCGTGGCTCCCGTTGTGCGGCAGCGCGTGATCGATCGTCGTGTGCGTGTCCACGAGCTGCGTGCCGCCGGCCAGATACAGTCCGTTCAGCGTCGTATCGCCGCCCTGGCCACCCAACACCGCTGAGACGTCGTTGCGGGCGATGGCGCCGCCGAGAACGAAATTGTGAGACTGACACACGGTCTCGCGTCCGGTGCGAACAACCTGCGTCCCCACGTGATACGCCGACAGACTCTCGCGCTGCAGCCGGTAGTGATTGAGGATCGCGCGGTGGCCGACGAAAAATTCCGCCACCGTATTCGTGAGATACGTCGTTCCCTCGGCTCCGGCGTACGTCTCGATCAGCGAACCCTCGCTGTGTTCGCCGGCGACGACCAGCAGGCGCGGGTAGGCGACCGCCGGCGCACCGCCGCCGGTCGAATAGAAGACCACGTGGACCGGCCGGTCGATGACCGCATCACGAGCGATCTCGACGAACGCACCGTCCTCGAGAAAGGCGGTGTTGAGGGACGTGAACGCCGAACCCTGATTGGCCACGCCTGTCGTCAGCCAGGGCTCGAGAGCCTCAGGACGCGTCGCGATGAGTTGCGCGAGCGAGCCGACTTCGAGCCCGGCTGGCAGATTCTCAGTTCGCGAAAGGCCCGCCGAGAAGCGTCCATTGACGAAGACGAGCTCCGCGGCAACCGCGTCACCGAACAGGTGCGGTGCCAGTCGGTTCGCGTCTACGTGACCAGCCTCTGCGTCCACGAATGGAGTCGTGACGATTGGCGACACGGGCGTGAATCGCCAGTCTTCATCGCGCGTCGTCGGGAATCCACTGGCCCTGAACCGCGCCAGCGCCTCGTCGCGCGCTGCCGTCAACCACGAGGGCTCCGAGACGAAGCGGCCGCGCTTCGCCGTGTATCGGCTCACATACCGTGAGACGTGGTCGACCGGCTTGCTCTGCTCTACGACGGTGGCCATCAACTAGATCCTCTGCGCCGCGGCGACGGCATCCGCTTCATCACCGAGGATCCATCCGTAGCCGTGATCCTCGAGGTGCAGCGCCAGATCCTTGCCGCCAGACTTGACGATGCGGCCCTCCGACAGCACGTGCACGAAATCCGGCACGATGTAGTTCAGCAGCCGCTGATAGTGCGTGACCACGACGATGCCGCGATCGGGGGCGCGCATCGCGTTCACGCCTTCGGCAACGGTCTTGAGCGCATCGATGTCGAGGCCGGAATCGGTCTCGTCAAGGATGGCGAGCGTCGGCTGCAGCACGAGCATCTGGAAGATCTCGTTGCGCTTCTTCTCGCCGCCCGAAAACCCGTCATTGACCGGCCGCTTCAGCAGATCCTGATCGATGTGCAGCACCTTGAGGCGCTCGCTGACCAGCTGCATGAACTCCATGGCGTCGAGCTCGGGCTGACCGCGGTGCTTCCGGACAGCATTGAGCGCCGCCTTCAGGAAGTACGCGTTGTTCACGCCGGGAATCTCGACGGGGTACTGGAACGCCATGAAGACGCCTTCGCGGGCGCGCTCCTCGGGATCCATGTCGAGCAGATCCTGACCGTTGAACTGCACCGTGCCGCCGGTGACCTCGTACGCGGGATGGCCCGACAAGACACGCGCCAGCGTGCTCTTGCCGGAGCCGTTCGGCCCCATGATGGCGTGCACCTCGCCTGCTTTCACGGTGAGATCGACGCCCTTCAGAATGTCTTTTCCGTGGGCCTGCGCCCGCAAATCCTTGATTTCAAGCATTTCGTTCCTACGCACCTTTCGCCCGCACCTTTAGGCCGCACCCTTCGGGCGCACCCTATGGCCGCACCTTCTATCCAACGCTTCCTTCCAAGCTGACGCCGAGGAGCTTCTGCGCTTCAACGGCGAACTCCATCGGCAGCTCCCGGAACACTTCCTTACAGAAGCCGCTGACGATCATGTTCACGGCGTCTTCGGCCGAGATGCCGCGCTGACGGCAGTAGAAGATCTGGTCCTCGCCGATCTTCGACGTGGACGCCTCGTGCTCCACCTGCGCGCTCGTGTTCTTGATCTCGAGATAGGGGAACGTGTGCGCACCGCACCGGTCGCCGATGAGCAGCGAGTCGCACTGCGAGTAGTTGCGCGCGCCGCTCGCGTTCTTGCCGATGCGGACGGCGCCACGATACGTGTTCTGTCCGCGGCCCGCCGAGATGCCCTTCGACACGATCGTGCTGCGCGTGTTCTTGCCGATGTGGATCATCTTCGTGCCGGTGTCGGCCTGCTGCCGTTGGTTGGTCACCGCCACCGAGTAGAACTCGCCGATCGAACCGTCCCCGATGAGCAGGCAGCTCGGATACTTCCACGTGATCGCCGATCCGGTCTCCACCTGCGTCCAGGTGATCTTCGAATTCACCCCGAGACACGAGCCGCGCTTGGTCACGAAGTTGTAGATGCCGCCGCGCCCTTCCGCGTCGCCGGGATACCAGTTCTGGACGGTCGAGTACTTGATGGTGGCTCGATCCAGCGCCACCAGCTCGACGACCGCGGCGTGCAGCTGGTTTTCGTCGCGCATCGGCGCCGTGCAGCCTTCGAGATAGCTGACGAACGCACCCTCGTCGGCCACAATCAGCGTTCGCTCGAACTGACCCGTGCTCGCCGCGTTGATCCGGAAGTAGGTGCTCAGTTCCATCGGGCAGCGCACACCCTTCGGGATGTAGGCGAAACTGCCGTCGGTAAAGACTGCCGAGTTGAGCGTGGCGAAGAAGTTGTCGGTGTAGGGGACGACCGAACCGAGGTACTTCCTGACCAGCTCGGGATGCTCGCGCACCGCTTCCGAGAACGAGCAGAAGATGATGCCCATCTCCGCCAGCTTGCTTCGGAACGTCGTCGCGACGGAGACGCTGTCGAAGACGGCGTCGACGGCCACGCCGCTCATGAGCTTCTGCTCATCGAGTGGGATACCCAGCTTGTCGAACGTGCGCCGCAGCTCGGGATCGACTTCATCCAGCGACGCCAGCGTCGGCTTTTTCTTCGGCGCCGAGAAATAGCTGATCTTCTGATAGTCGATCGGGTCGTAATGCACGTTGTGCCAGGTGGGTTCCTGCATGCCCAGCCACGCGCGGTACGACTTCAGACGGAACTCGAGAAGCCACTCAGGCTCCTCCTTCCGCCGCGAGATCTCGCGGATGACGTCTTCGTTCAGTCCTGGCGGCAGCGTGTCCGACTCGATGTCGGTCACGAACCCGTACTTGTAGTCCTGTGTCGCCAGCTGTTCGACGGTCTCGGTGCTTGTGCTCATTCGGACTCTATGCTCTACACGCTAAACGACGTCCCACACCCGCACGTGCTCTTCGCGTTCGGGTTCTGGAAGAAAAAGCCTTTACTCACAAGGTTCGTGTCGTAGTCGAGGACGGCGTGATCGAGCAGACGGAAACTCCGTGGGTCGATGAAAATCCGCGCGTCCTGAGGACCGACAAACACCTGGTCGTCCGTTTTGGGAGCCTGCTCCCATGCGAACACGTACTCGTATCCGGAACATCCGCCAGCCCGGAGGCCGACTCGCAGTCCGCCGCCAGGCAGCTGGTTCTTGTCGAGCATCTTCAGAATGTGTTTCGACGCTGCTTCAGTGATCTCAACCATGATGTGATGTGCTCGGCCTACGCCGATCCCTGCGAACTGTCGCCCCGCGTCGTCCAGAGCCGTGCCGGCGCAGCCGCCGGTGCGCTCGCGTTACGGTCGGCCGCGAGATCGGCGACCGAACAGGCAGCCAGCGAACTGGCGATGCGTTCCCGGATGCGGTGGAGCGGATCGCGGATGTTGCACTTGCTGTACTGACCGCACGCCTCGTGCTCGTCCGCACACGCGGTCAAGGTCAGTGGTCCATCGATGGCTTCGACGATGTCCGCGACCGACGTCTCGAGAGGGGATCTCGAGAGGCAGTACCCGCCATTGATCCCCTGCACGGACCGGACGATCCCTTTCCGGACGAGCTGTTGGAGCACCTTGGCCAACAGCTCCAGCGGCAGGTCGTGGCTCTCCGCGATCTCGCGGGCGCTCGCTACCGCACGTTGCCCGGGCAGCGCCATGTAGGACACCGCGATCAGGGCGTAATCAGCCTTTTTGGACAGTCTCAGCATCTATATCCGACCAGGCTGGTCTTATCCGACCATTCCAGTCTTATTAAGTTTATGGGACGGATTGTCGGCGGTCAAGGTGTGCAAAAAGGTCTGCCCGCCGCCGGTTCTCGGACGGTGCGGGCGGCGGCAGATGAGTATCGAGCCCGTGTAGGATGAAGAATCGTGAAATTTCGCGCCATCATTCTGGATTTTGACGGTCTGGTACTCGACAGCGAGACGCCGCTGTTCGACATCTGGGCGGACATCTATTCCACGCACGGCCAACAGCTGAGTTTGGACGACTGGCAGCACGCTCTCGGGACGCAGGGAGGCTTTGACCCCTACGAAGAGCTCGTTCGGCGTACGGAACAGGCGATCGACCACGCCAGCCTCGTCGGGCACGTCAGCCGCGAACACTGGCGTCTCTGTGGCGAGGAACCTCTGCTGCCTGGCGTGCGGGACCGGCTGGCAGAAGCCAAGGCGCTCGGGATCGGCACCGCGGTGGCCTCGAGCAGCCCGGCGGCGTGGGTGCGGCCGTGGCTGGATCGTCACAACCTCAGCGCTATGACCGACGTCATCTGCACGCGCGACGACGTCGCGCGGGTGAAGCCGGCGCCCGACTTGTTTCTCCTCGCTGCCGAGCGCTTGAAGGTTCCGCCTGAGGCCTGTCTCGTCTTCGAGGACTCGCCAAACGGCGTGCGTGCGGCGCATGCTGCGGGCATACCCGTCGTCGCGGTCCCGCGCGGCCTCACGAAGTCGCTCGCGCTTCCGAATCCGACGCTCACCATCGAGTCGCTGGGAGCCTGGACGCTGCCAAGACTGTTCGAACGCGTCACTGCTGCGCTCCTCGAAGCTGGCGGTCGGTCTGACACATCGACCGTAGAACACGACACGATCTGAGAGTGATGCGCATCCACCTGCAGTACGGCACGACCGGTCTCGACGTGGATTTGCCGACAGCGAACGTTCAGGTGATCGCGCCGCGGTTCGTCGCGGGGCTCCCGGACGAACAGGCTGCGTTCCTCGACGCCGTCCGTCATCCCATGGAAGCCGCTCCACTCGCCTCGATCGTCCGCGCCCACGAGCGGGTGGCGATTGTCATTCCCGATATCACCCGGCCGCTGCCGACGGATCGGCTGCTGCCGTGGGTGCTCCAGGAGTTGCGTCACGTACCGGACGACCACGTCACGATCGTGAATGGAACGGGAT
>JBKPMA010000561.1:0-3993 GCA_046731935.1 Acidobacteriota bacterium | reverse complement strand
CGCATCGACCGGGTCAACTGCCGGGCGAAGAAGTCTTCCAGCCAGCGACGGTTCCGGAGACCGGTCAGGCCATCCACCGTGGCAGCACGCTCGAAGTGACGCTGAAGACGCGACGCTTCGGTCAGCACGAAGTCGTCGTGCCGCATCCGGCCGGCAAGGATACGCAGCAGATTCCGCGCGAGATCGGGCGACGCTTCAATGGAGTTCCAGATGACATCGCGATCGAGCACCAGGAGCTCGGTCGGCTCTTCGGCGACGACCGTGGCGGTCGTCGGCAAGCCGTCGAGCACCGAGAGCTCGCCCACACACTCTCCGAGCCCCAGACGCACATGCGGCGGATCGTCAGCCCGGCTCAACTCGACCCTGACCGAGCCGCTCAAGACGATGTACAGTGTTCGATTGTCCCGGGCGGCCTCGATGAGCACTTCACCCGCCTGAAGCGAGCGCGTCGAACCGCCAGCTACCACGGAATCGACGAGCGCCCGCGACACGTCCTGGAACAGACGTGCACGGCGGAGCGTGTCGAACAACGCGTTCACCCCTGCGCCTCCTGCTGGGTCTGACTTCATCTGCTGACAGGCCTGCGGCGGAACTCCGACAGCAAAATGGACGCCTGCTCCGGAACCGCCATTGACTACCTCAGCAGGTGAACGCAGCATACACCGGTGCGGAGGAACGGATGCGGAGAACAATTGCGAGCGGAGTGAAATGGGAGCCGATCGTCGGGTATTCCCGTGCAGTACGGATGGGCAACGCCGTATACGTCTCGGGAACGACGGCCACCGGGCCCGATGGCGCGCTGGTCGGTGCCGGCGATCCCGCGGCCCAGACCAGGCAGACGCTGGCCAATATCGCGCGGGCGCTCGAACAGGCAGGCGCCACGCTGGCCGACGTCGTCCGTACCCGGGTGTTCGTGACGGACATCAGCCAGTGGGAAGCCGTCGGCCGGGTTCACGGCGAGGTGTTCGGCAGCATCCGGCCTGCCACATCTATGGTCGAAGTGCGAGCGTTGATCGATCCCGCCATGCTGGTTGAGATCGAAGCCGATGCCGTGATCGGCTGATCCAGCGCGACGGCTGGATGGGGTGCCACGGGTTGGCGCTTGGTGTTATTCTGCCGGCTTCAGGGAGCTGAGACGATGACTGATGAACGGGTAGCCGACGGCGTCACGCGCCGTGATTTCATTCGGACCGCAGCCACGACAGCGATTGCCGGCTCGGTTGCGACCGGTGTGGACCGTCTGGTCGGCGCCCATGCCGCGGGCAGCGACGAGATCCGGATTGGGCTGGTGGGTTGTGGTGGCCGCGGCAGCGGTGCCGTTGGCAACGCCATCAAGTCGTCTCCGGGCGTCCGTCTGGTGGCCATGGCAGATGCGTTTCAGGACCGGCTTGACGCCGCCCGCAAGAATCTGGTCGATGAAAACGGCGACGCGGCCAAGGTCAAGGACGACCACTGCTTCGTCGGCCTCGATGCCTACAAGCAGCTGCTGCAGACTGACATCAACTACGCCATCCTGGCGACGCCGCCTGGGTTCCGCGCGACGCACATTCGCGCGGCCATCGACGCCGGCAAGAACATCTTTGCGGAGAAGCCGGTCGCCGTTGATGCCGCCGCCGTTCGCGCCTGTATCGCGATGGCGGACGATGCCGCGAAGAAGGGCGTCTCGGTGGTGGCCGGCACGCAGTACCGGCACTTCCAGCCCTACATCCAATCGATGCAGCGTCTGCATGACGGCGCGATCGGCAAAGTGACGCACGCCCGCGCGTACTACAACACCACCGAGCTGTGGCATCACGATCGACAGCCCAATTGGAGCGACACCGAGAACCAGATTCGCAACTGGCTCTACTACACGTGGCTCTCCGGCGACCACATCGTGGAGCAGTTCATCCACAACATCGACGCCATCAACTGGGCGTTGCAGGGCCATCCGGTCCGCGTCATCGCGACCGGCGGACGCCAGGTGCGCACGGCACCCGAGTTCGGGCACATCTACGATCACTTTGCCGTATCGTATGAATACGCCGACGGCGTGTTCTGCACGGCCATGTGCCGGCAGCAGAACGGCACGGACAAGAAGGTTGCGAACGAGTTCACCGGCACGCAGGGTTCCGCGATCATCCTGCCGACGTACTCGATCAACGGCCCCACGCCCTGGAAGTTCGACCGGCCGGAGGATCTGCCCGACATCGGCTACACGCAGGAGCACGCCGACAACATCGCCGCCATCCGCGCCGGCAAGCCGCTCAACGAGTTGAAGCAGGTCGCGGAGAGCTCCCTGACCGCCATCATGGCCAGGAATTCGGCCTACACTGGCAAGACGATTACCTGGGACGATGCGTTGAGCGATCCCGTGTCGCTCATGCCGGCCAAGATCGAATGGGGTCCGATGCCGACACCTCCGGTGCCGATGCCCGGCCAGGTGGGAACCGCCTAGGCTGACGAACGACGGGCTCGAGAGTCACAGGGCTCGAGGGCGTGAGGGTATTTGGTATGCCCTCGGGCCCTCGTGCGTCCCCTGCGGCCCTCGGACCCTCAAGCCCCCAGGCCCTATTCGTGCCCTCCCCAGTCCGCATCGCGATGCTCGGCTCCGGGTTCGTGGCCGAGTTCTATATGCAGGGCCTCGCGAACGTGCATGGCCACGACGTGGTCGTGAACTACTCGCGGTCGCCGAAGCGCGCGCAGGCGTTCGCAGCGAAGTGGCGGATTCCCGCGTCCTCGTCGCGCCTTGCGCCGATCATCGCCCGCGACGACATCGACCTCTACGTCATCGCGCTCCCGAACGAGGAGCATCTGCCGGTCAGCCTCGAGCTGTCGCGGGCACAAAAGCATCAGGTCTGCACGAAGCCGCTTGGCCGCAACGCCCGCGAGGCGAAGGCGATGCTGACAGCGGCAAAGCGATCGGGCGCGATGCACGGGTATGCCGAGACCGAGGTCTTCGCTCCCGCCGTCGTCAAGGCGCAGGCCATTGTCGCGTCAGGCGGCATCGGGCGCGTGCTGTGGGTGCGATCGCGCGAATCGCACAGCGGTCCACACAGTCCGCACTTCTGGGATATCCAGAAGACGGGCGGCGGCGCGCTGAACGATCTCGGATGTCATACGATCGCGGCCGCACGTTTGCTCTTCGGCAAGTCCGACCGGATCGTCGAAGTGATGGGGTGGGGAGCGCGCCTGGTGCATCGCACGAAAACGCGCGGTGAAGACAACGCGCTGCTCGTACTGAAGTTCGCGTCAGGGGGTATCGCGCACTGCGAGCTCTCGTGGACCACGAAGGGCGGCCTCGATCTCAGGAACGAAGTCCACGGCAGCGAAGGATCCATCTTCACGGACGTGACGCGTTCGACGCCAATCAATGCGTTCACCAGCCGTTCCGCTGGATACGTCGTCGAGAAAGCCGATCACGACACCGGTTGGACGCGTCCGCTGCCCGAAGAAGCGTTTACGTACGGCTATCAGGCGGAGATGCGCCACTTCGTCGAGTGCGTTCGCGACGGACGGCGGCCGAGTGAAACATACGAGGACGGCTGGATCGTGAATCTCGTCCTCGATGCAGGCTACCGATCGATGAAGACGAGAAGGTGGGTGAGTGTGAAGTACTGACGGTTGTCGTATTCGGATTCGGATTCGAAAACGTCGGAGTGTCTCCCTCACGTCCCACACCCGAACGCCGTCGTCGTTGCATCCGGATGCTGATTGGCGAGCGACGCCTTGAGCAGCGCGCGGATCGCTCCAGCGTGATCGAGCAACAACTGATTGAGCCGCTCGCGCTCTTCCTGGGTGAGCCCGCTCAGGAGCCGATGGGCGAGCAGATCGCGGCTCGTGAGCGTGACCGTCAGGTACGGTTCACGCGCATCCGTCAAAAAGATATCTTTCCCGATCTCCACACCGACCTCGCTATCGTGAGTAGACGTGTACCCAGTCGATGACGAGATCCTGGGGAAAGCTCGTCGTTTGATCGGGTGAACCGGGCCAGTTTCCGCCGATCGCCAGATT
>JBKPMA010000560.1:0-5088 GCA_046731935.1 Acidobacteriota bacterium | reverse complement strand
CGGCGGAGCCTCCTGAAGCGGCGTCGTGAACATTGGCTGTGTGTCGCGTCCTATGGCAATCGCGACCGAGCCTGTCACCCGTAAGCCTGATTCGCCAACGAGCTGGTAGTCGCCGGCAGGCACATCCGTCGCGAGGAACATCTGCGAGTCTGGCGGACGTTGTTTGTGTCTGACTCCAGGGATGAGCAATTCGCGAAGGCCAGCGGAGGCTTTGGCCCATTCGGGCGGAAGCGCCTGGATGGCCACGCCACCGCGCGACAGGCCGCGGGCAACCCGCCACAGGCCGCTTCCCGCGTCGATCCCCTGCACTCGCGAGACGGTCCACCCAGCTGCCGGACCGAGCGTCAGGATAACCGCTACGACGGCCGGCGCGACGACGATGCGAATCGTGTCGTCGCCTGGCGCCAGGCGCTTGACGGTGGTTACAGCGAGAGCGAGCACACCCGCCGCGAGCAGCAGCCAGACCATGGCGAGCGCCCACGCGGTGCTCACTGAATGTCGGAACAGCGACGGAAGCGCCAGCGGCAGATTCGCGATCGGGCTCGCTGCCTCGACCCAGAGTGAGATGCCGTCTCGGAAGTTGTAGACCAGTTCGCCTCGTGCTGACCACGCGAGCGCGAGAGCGAGTCCGACGCTCGTCGCGAGCAGCGACACCAGCAGCGCGCGCGCGAGTGGTGTGCGCAGACGCTGCCAGAGCACGCCGCACGGCACACCGAGCACGATGAGGATCGGCACGATGAAGCGGCCTGGCGAGCTGTGACCACCCCACCACATGCGATAGCAGGCCACCGCAATCGTGTAGGGAACGATCACCGCGACGAGCTCAATACAAAGACGTCTATGGATGCGGCCGAGCGTCCAGAGACCCGCGAGGGCGGCGATATAGATCGGCGCGTTTGGCACGATGCCGAACTGCTGGTCGACGAGAAGGCCCGTCAGTCCATGGGTAGCATTGGCGAACCTGCTCTGAGTGTAGCCGCCGTACGGTGCGGCCGGATTGAACGTGCCGTAGATCATGTAGAAGCTCAGAAACCAGCACGCGGCCGAGACGACCGGCACGGCGGCGAACGCAATCAGCAACGACAATCGCCGCTCACGAGCGGCCGCCATCCGCAGCACGAGCGCGATCCCCAGGACGAGAGCCAGGATCGCGTAGCGCGTGTGCAGCCACGGCAGCAGCGCGAGCGCGGCCCCGTGGATCACAGCCCTGTCCGCCGAGGACAGTCTGTCGGGATCGACGAGCGCGACGATCCCGGTCATCACCAGCACAGCGCCGAGGCCGTCCGGATACACCGTAAACGCCTGGAAGAGAAACGGCGTCGTCAAAGCAACCGACGCCCAGCCAAACCACGCGGCGCGCGGATCGTTCGTGAGGCGCCAGCACGTGTGCCAGACGAGCGCGGCGCCGAGCGCGCTCACGAGACTCAGGAAGATGTTCACGCCCGCGTAGCCGCCGACAGCAAACGCGGGTGCGATGACCGCCGGCAGTCCTGGCGCGTGAATGGAGTAGATGGCGCCGTCCCGCCCGCGCCGCAGATAGTCGGGTTTCAACTCATGTGAGGTGTACGCCAGATAGTCGCGGCGCTGGTGGTTGTTCTCGATCCGGAGGTCGCCGTCCTTCAGCAGACTCTGCGTGATGATCAGGTAATGCGGCTCGTCGCCGCCGGGCAGGACAGGTGCCATCCGCCACGTCGCGCCGAGAAAGATCGCCGCCGCGATCGCGATGGCCAGCGTGCGCTGCGTTGCCGGAGTCCACGCCACGACTCGATTGCCAACCCACGCGAGTCCGGGCCACATAACGACAAGCAGGATCCCAATCCACAGGGCCCAGAGAATCGGTCCCTGCCACACGAGACACGCGGCGATCGGTACCGGCACCCAGGGCAGCAGCGCGATCGCGCCGAAGTAGAGAACGCGCGCGCGGCTGCGATCCAGAACGAACGCAACGGCCGTGACGACAATCAGGCAGGTGAGGAGCAGCCACAACGAAGGCAGCGCGCCCACTCGATTGACGCCGTTCGCGTCCACCGGCGACACCGCGCCGAACGACAGCCAGAATCCGACGCCTGCAACGACACCTGGCAGTAGCGTCTTCCTGAACCTCGGGACGCCGGGACCTGCGGAACCTCGGAGCCCGTTCATCTATCCACCAGCTCGTACAAGCGCAGCAGCGGATCCGCAGTTACCAGGTGAAAGCGTCCGCTCGCCTCCATGCGGGCTGGCAGCGAGTCTCTCGTCGCGCCGAGCCGCTCGCGGTGGACCAGGACGTGCGTGACGCCGATCTCTTTCAGCCGCGCAAGGGCGGAGTCATCCGGGAACGGACGCATGCGCTCGGCGGTCTCCGCGTAGCTCCGCGGCTCGAATCCGCTGTATCCGTTGACGAGCGGCTTCCAGTGCACCGTGGACCCCAGCATGTAATCCGCGTTCTGGAAGAACGAGATCCCGCGATACGCGGGCACCTCGATGAGGACGGCGCGGTGCAGCGACGCGACGACCTCGTAGACCTTGGAGATGCCGGTGAACGGTTTGTACACGAATGGCGCCCGCCACGCCTCCGCGTTGACGACGATGAGCGCCGCGACCCCGAGCAGAATCGGGGTCGGGATGAATTTCAGGTTCTGCCACGATTTCGCGCGGACACGCTGGCGCACATCAGCAACCGCACACCCGGAGAGTCCCGCCACCGCCACAAGCACCAGGAACCCGAAGCGGGTCGTCGCGCGGATCCCCTGGAACAGCGGCACCAGCGTGTAGAGGAGGCGATACGGCGGTACGTGCGGACCGAGCGACAGGACGAACCCCGCAAGACCAATCGCGAGGAGCATCCTCGCCCGGCGATCCCGCCACGCCAATCCGGTCGCCAGCGCGTAGCCCGTCAGCACGAGCCCCAGCACGCCAGGGAACATCGTGTCGATGCTGCGCCGAGGATCCCGAGCCGCGGCGAGCGGCGTGGACATGTGCAGCGTGCCAGACGGTGTCAGATACTCGAAGCCCTTCGCGCCAAAGAACTGGACCTCGTCCCAGCTGCGCGACAGTCCCTGCTCCTGCCGCGCCTTCCAGTACGGCGTTACAAACGGCAAGAGGATCACGGATGCGATGGCCGCAGCGGCCACGAGCAGCACGACGCGGCGCCACGGTTCGCGCCGCGAATCGCTCACAGTCTTCGGCCAGGGCCACCACTCCCCCGTCCGCGCCAACATCGCGGCCACAGCGGCGGACGCGGTGAACACCAGCCAGTAGCCCGACGTCAGCGCCTGCAGCGCCAGCCAGCATCCCGCGGCCACGGCATCACGCCATCGCGCCCGCTCGAGCAATCGATCGAGCGCTGCGAGCGCCAGCGGCAGGTAATACGTGTGCAGCGCCTGCACGTGGGCAATGCGGACCATCGTGTGCGCGTTGAAGGCCATCATCGATCCGGCGACGAGTCCTGCCACCCAATCGCCGGTCCATCGCCGGATCACGAGCGCGGTAATCCATCCGCTCAGGATGAAGCCCGCCAGGATCGCCACGTTCGCCGCCAGCACCGCGGACCCTCCGGCCCAGAGCACCGGCGCGGCAACTGCGGCCTCCGGCACCAGATGCTCCGAGAACGCCAGCGTCCGCTTCTCTGGATAAAAGATGTTCGCGTCGAACAGATGCAGCGGATCGCGTGGCGCCTGATGCGCGACCCATGCAAGTGCCCAGGCGTTGAGCGTGTAGTCCGCGTTGTCCACGCGCGACCACGACGAGGGATTCGCCGCCAGCGGCCACGTGTGCGCGACCGCCAGCGCGGCGAAAAACGCCAGCGCGAGGCACGCCTGGAACCAGCGGGCACTCGCGGCCAGAGTCGGAGCGGCGGTAGGCGGTTGAGTCGAAGGATCGGACGGAATGTCGGAGGGTAACACGCGAGCGGCGCGTCAGCCGAGGTCGGCTCCTAGCGCGTGCTGGCGCCCAGCCGCGCCAGCCGCTCGCCCGCGGCGCGGAGCGTCTCTTCTTTCTTCGCGAAACAGAAGCGGAGCCGATGCCGCCCGAGCCCAGGCTCTCGATAGAAGCCGCTGCCCGGCACCGCCGCGACGCCTACCTGCCGCACCAGATGCCGCACAAACTCCACATCGTCTTCGAACCCGAATCCCGAGATGTCGGTCATCACGTAGTAGGCGCCGGATGGCGCGAACGACCTGAAGCCGTGCTCCGCCAGGATCCCCAGCAACAGGTCGCGCCGTGCCTCGTACTCCGCCGCGAGCTCGGTGTAGTAACTGTCGGGCATCGAGAGCGCGACGACGCCTGCCTGCTGCAACGGCGCCGGAGCACCGACGGTCAGGAAGTCGTGGACCTTCCGGATCGGGCTCGTGAGCGACGGCGGCGAGATCGTCCAGCCCACGCGCCAGCCGGTCACGCTGTACGTCTTCGACAGGCTGTTGATCGTCACCGTCCGATCCGCCATCCCGTCGATGGTCGCCATCGGCACGTGCCGGTGTCCGTCGAACACGATGTGCTCGTAGATCTCGTCGGTGACGGCAACCACGTCCCACTGATGGCACAGGCTCGCGATGAGCTGCAGTTCGTCTTTCGTGAAGACCTTGCCCGTCGGATTATTCGGCGTGTTGATGATGACCGCGCGCGTGCGCTCGTTGAACGCTTCCGCCAGCTCGCCCGGATCGATATGCCAGTCGGGCTCGTGCAGACGCACGTACCGCGGCTGCGCGCCAGACAGGATTGTGTCGGGACCGTAGTTCTCGTAGAACGGCTCGAACACCACGACTTCGTCGCCCGAATCCACGACCGCGAGCATCGTCGCGATCATCGCCTCGGTGGATCCGCAGGTCACCGTCACCTGCGCGTCCGCGTCTACAGACTGGCCGTATCGCCGCGTCCATGCCTTGGCAATCGCATCACGGAGCGGCTTGGCGCCCCACGTCAGCGTGTACTGGTTGACGTCGTCTCTGATTGCCGCCACTGCGGCGTCTTTGATGATCGAAGGGGCAGGAAAATCGGGAAAGCCCTGCGCCAGGTTCACGGCCCCGTGCGCCTGCGCGAGACGCGTCATCTCACGGATGACTGACTCATTGAACGTCGTCGCTTTGCGTGATCCGCGCATCGGTTCAGTGG
>JBKPMA010000559.1:0-10183 GCA_046731935.1 Acidobacteriota bacterium | reverse complement strand
TCGGTGGCCACATCGAGCCCTGGGCCGTCGGCTCAGGTCGACTTCGATCACGAGGGCGTGCTCGCGGATTTCGTCACGCTGCCCTACGGCGCGATGCCGACAGACGACGATGTGCACATCGTCGAAATCGACGTACCACGCGATTCGCTCTACGACTTCGGGTCAGCCGCGCAATCAGGCGCGCCGACCAACGACCTGGTCACAGCAGATGTCCTCATCGGTGACGACGGCGCACCGCGTGCGTTCCGCCTCGTCGAGCCGACGGCGACGCCGGTGGCTTTAGAGCGCCAGCAGAGCCCGCTGGGGGCAAGGAGTCCAAGACCGTGAACACCGTTCTCGTCCGCTATGTGCTGTGCGTGATGCTGACGGCCACCGCTGCCGCGCCGGCCATCGCGCAGGATGGTCCGCCGCCCCCGCCGCCTGGTGCCGGGATGGGTCCGGGTCCGGGAGGGCCCTTCATGGGACCCGACGACATGGGGCGCCACCGCGCTCCAGTCACGGGACTTCCGTATACGGCGACGACCGTGACCGAGATGACGCAGACACTCGCTGACGGCAACCGGATCTCGAGGAAAACCGAGGGGCGCGTCATGCGGGATTCTGCCGGCCGCACCCGGCGGGAGCACACCTTGACCGGGCTGGGGCCGATGGCGGCCGGTCCCGAAGGCGCAGGACGCGCGGTCGTCATGATCGACGACCCCGTGGCGCAGACACGCTACGTCCTCGATCCAGAGAAGAAGATCGCCAGGCAGATGGCAGGATTCGCGTCTCGCGGCGCAGGTGCCGGCGCCGGGTTCGGACGAGGCAAGGGAGCAGGCCGTCCAGACGCGAACGGTGAGCGGCCGAAGCCGCTGGAGGAGTCCCTCGGGACCAAGACCATCGAGGGCCTCGAAGCCCAGGGCACGCGTCGCACCATGACGATTCCGGCTGGCCAGATTGGCAACGACCAGCCGATCGACATCGTGACCGAGCGCTGGTTTGCCCCGGCCCTGCAGGCCGTCGTGCTCCAGACGATGTCAGACCCACGCGTGGGTGATCGATCGTTCCGGCTGACGAACATCACACGCAGCGAACCGGCAGCGGCCAGTTTCCAGGTGCCACCAGACTACACGGTGGTCCAAGGCGCACGTCGTCCAGGGGGCGGTAAACACCATCGTTCCCCTGGCGAAGCGCAGTAACGGTCCTGTCGCAGGGGTGTGGCGCAACCCCCTCGCGCCACACCCCTTCTTACTAGGCTACAGGCTCCAGGCTACAGGGCTTCGGGCTACAGGCTCCAGGCGACAGGCTTCGGGCCGCAGGCTCCAGGCTTCAGGCCACGGGCCTGCACCACGTCCATCCCGCTCTACCCTTTCCCCTTTCCCCCTTCCCCTTTCCCCTTCTCGATCGCTCCAGGGGTCGGTTCGGCGACCCTCTGCCCATCACTGCACACCGCAGACTGTAGTTTCTGACGAGCCGGTCCGACACTAGTGGTTGCCGCCACGAAACCGGCTGGGGTGTTCGAAGAGGGGGGACGCCTGTTGAAGCGACGGATCCTTGTGGTCGAGGACGACGCGGATAGCCGGATGATGGTCCAGATGCTTCTGGAACGCGAAGGCTATGTGGTCGCGACGGCCGCCAACGGCCTCGAGGCACTCGCGTCCGCCCGGCAGCAGCGTCCTGACCTGATCGTGCTGGACCTCATGATGCCGTTGATGGACGGCCGGGCGTTCCGCGCTGCCCAACTGGCCGATCCCGATCTCGCCTCAGTGCCCGTGGTCCTGACAACGGCGGCGTCCCCGTCTGACGCCGCGCTGACCGTAGACGCCTCCTTCCAGAAGCCGCTCGATTTCGACGCGTTCGTGGGAACCCTCCGCACCCTGTTCAAAGTCGCAGCCTGAACGTGTCGCTGCCGCGACCTGCGCGACGCCTCCAACCATTCACGCTGACCGCGTCGCAGGTGTGACGCACCCGTGACGTGTCAGTGCCATACAATGGCGCCGTGACGCCGCCCGACGACGCGCGCCGTCCGTCACGTTCGTGGATCGAGGCGGTACCGTCCCGGACGTGGTGGGTGGCCAGCGCCGCTGTCCTGGTACTGACCGGTGGAATCCTGCTGGCGATGGGCCGCGTGCCCATCTGCCGCTGTGGCTACGTCAAGTTCTGGCACGGCGTGGTCAACAGCTCCGAGAACTCGCAGCACCTCAGTGACTGGTACACGTTCTCCCACGTGCTCCATGGGTTCGCGTTCTACGGCCTTGCGTGGCTGATCGGACGCCGGTGGCCACTCGGTGCGCGGCTGCTCCTGGCCATGCTGGTCGAATGCTCGTGGGAGATCTTCGAGAACACCGACTACGTGATCAACCGCTATCGCGCGGTCACCATTTCGCTCGATTACTACGGCGACAGCGTGATCAACTCACTGAGCGACATCTCGGCCATGGCTGCCGGATTCTTTCTGGCGTCGCGCGTGCCGTTCTGGACGATCATGGCCGTGGCTGTTGCCGCCGAGGTATTTGTCGGCTGGATGATCCGCGACAACCTGACTCTCAACATCATCATGCTCGTCCATCCGACCGACGCCATCCGGCGCTGGCAGATGGGCGCCTGACCTCCTCATGTTCGAAGCCGCAACGCTTGGACGCACAGTCGCGCGACACGAGTACGACGCCGAGGTCTCCCGGCTGCGCTGGCAGCTGCTCGATGCGCAGCGGAGCCTGCGTGAAGCCCGCTTCCCCGCCCTGATCCTGTTCGGCGGCGTCGATGGCGCGGGCAAGAGTGAAACCGTGCATCTGCTCAACGAGTGGATGGACCCGCGATGGCTGATCAACCGGGCCTTTGACGACCCGTCGCAGGACGAGCTCGAGCGGCCGCGTTTCTGGCGCTACTGGCTCACGGTTCCCCCACGCGGATCCATGGGGCTGTTCCTGAGCGCCTGGTACTCGGCGCCCCTGATGGATCGCGTGATGCGGCGGACGTCGCGCGCCGAGTTCGACGAGGCGCTGGACCAGATCGTGTCGTTCGAACGCACACTGGCCGACGACGGAGCGGTGATCCTGAAGTTCTGGATGTATCTGGACAAAAAGGCGCAGCGTCAGCGGCTGCGGGCGCTCGAGCGGAATCCGCTCACCAGATGGCGCGTGAGCGCCGTCCAGTGGGAGCACTGGCGGATGTACGACCGCTTCGTCTCGGTGACGGAACGGCTGATTCAGCGCACGAGCACTCGGGACGCGCCGTGGATCATCGTGGACGGTTCCGACGAACGCTACCGCAGCCTGGTGGTCGGCACGCGAATCCGCGAAGTGCTCACCGCACGGCTCGAAACCAGTAATGCCGCCGTGCCGGCTCAAGCTGCGCGTCGTCGTGTCCGGCGATCCGTCCCGGCGCGTCCGCGTGGCGCGAGCGGGCGAACGCTCGTGGACCGCGTCGATCGCGAGCAGTCGCTGCTCGACAGCCTCGACATGTCGAGAGCGTTGAGCAAAGCCGCCTACCGAATCGCGCTCGAGCGGCAGCAGGGACGGTTGAACATGCTGCAGCGGCAGGCGGAGGTCGACGGCCGCTCGCTGGTACTCGTGTTCGAGGGCTGGGACGCCGCGGGCAAGGGCGGCGCCATCCGGCGCGTCACGGCCGCGCTCGATCCGCGCGTCTACCGTGTCATCCCTGTCGCAGCGCCGAATGACGAGGAGCGTTCACGCCACTACCTGTGGAGGTTCTGGCGCCGGTTGTCGCGGGCAGGACGCGTGATGATCTTCGACAGGAGCTGGTACGGGCGCGTGCTCGTCGAGCGCGTCGAACAATTCGCAACCGAAGCGGAATGGTCCCGCGCGTACGCGGAAATCAACGAATTCGAGGAGCAGCTGACCGACCACGGCATCGTGATCGTGAAGTACTGGCTGCACATCACGAGCGACGAACAGGAACGGCGCTTCAAGGAGCGCGCGTCCACGCCCGTCAAGAGCTGGAAGCTGAGCGACGAGGACTGGCGCAACCGCGCGAAGTGGGGCCAGTACGAGCTCGCTGTGAACGACATGGTCGCGCGCACGAGCACGCGCAATGCGCCGTGGCATCTCGTCGAGGCGAACGACAAGAACTACGCGCGCATCAAAGTGCTGCGAATCGCGAACGCGGCGCTGAAAAAGGCATTGGCATAGTTCGGCGGGCGCCCGGTCCGTGCCGGGACGGGAGCGTTCATTCGGCCAGGACGTACCGGCCGCCGGGCGACTGTTGATTTCGGCCGCAAGGCCGATTGTAGGAATATGGGGAGTCCTGCGCCCACGCCTGTCGGCCCGACCGGCGGAGGCCGCGAGGCGGTGCGGTCCCTGAGCGCCTGGCGTGAGCGGGCCGTTCGCATGCTCGCCCGGAGCTCTGCCCTCCTCGTCGTCGTCGCCTACCCGCCAAGCATCTGGCTGTCGATCGTCAACGGCTTCCCCAGTCTGGTTGTGATCGACACGATTGCCTGCGCGGGCTTGCTGCTCGCTGCGCTGAGGCCCTCGCTTCCCTATCGCGTGCGGGTCGGCCTCCTCCTGGGCGTGTTTTACGTCCTTGGTGTGGTCCTTCTCGTGCAGGTCGGGATGCCCGGTGCCGGGCTGAGCTGGCTCGCAATGGTGCCGGTCGTCGCGGCGCTGCTGCTGGGAATGCGTGGGGCCATCATCGCGCTCTCGGTCATGGGCGGCACGGTTGCGTTGTTCGGACTGGGGATCGCGGCTGGTGTGCTCCGCTGGACGGCTGGTCCCGGTCATGTGGCCGATGGACAGGATCTGACGGTCTGGTTCGTCAACGCGACCAGCGCACTGCTTCTCTCGTCGGGAGCGGCGCTATCGGCCGCAACCATCCTGCGCGGACTCGAGGAAGCGATGCAGGACGTGGAGGAAGCCGCGGCGGAGCGCGAACGAGCGGCGCGCGACCGCTCGCACCTCCAGGAGCAGCTGCGGCAGGCGCAGAAGCTCGAAGCCGTCGGCCGGCTCGCTGGCGGGATCGCCCACGATTTCAACAACCTGCTGACGCCGATCGTTGCCTACACCGAAGACGCCCGGCACGATCTGCCGCCCGACAGCAAGGCCGCGCAGCAGCTCGGTGAAGTGCTGCGGTCGGCACAGCGGGCCAGCCATCTGGTGCGGCGCATCCTCACCTTCAGCCGTCACTCGGTTCTTACACGAGTGCCGGTGCGGGTCGCCGATGTCGTGCGTGAAGCCGGAGCGCTGCTCCGCGCGACGCTACCGACCAGCATTGCGATCCGGTACGAGATCTCGGCCGAGCATGCCACCGTCGTGGCGGATGCCGCGGAGCTGCATCAAGTACTGATGAACCTCGGCACCAACGCGCTCGACGCGATGCAGGGGCACGGAGGGACGCTCGAATTCGGCGTGCAGGAGTCCGGCACGTGCGTGGAAATCACGGTCCGCGATACCGGATGCGGTATGGACGCGCAGGTACTGGAGCACGCCTTCGAGCCTTTCTTCACGACGAAACCTCAGGGCAAGGGCACGGGCCTTGGTCTCGCGACCTCCCATAGCATCGTGCAGTCGCTGGGCGGACAGGTGTGGCTGGCGAGTGAGCCTGGCGCAGGTACGACGGTCACGCTCAGTCTGCCGCTCAACAAATCGATGAACACATCGCATGCGGCGGGCGGTACTGTCTCAGCCCCTCGTGGCGGCGGCGAGCACATCCTTCTGGTGGACGACGAACCCATGGTGCTCGGGGCGTGTGAGGCGCTGTTGAAACGCGGGGGCTATCGCGTGACCGCGGTGACCGACCCGGCCGCCGCGCTGGCACGCCTGGGATCCATGCCGGACGAATTCGATCTCCTCTTCACCGACCAGTCGATGCCCGGGATGAACGGCGTCGATCTCGCCCGCGCGAGCCGGCACATCAGACCGGACCTCGCGATCGTGCTCACGACCGGCTTCCTCGACGAGACGACGCGCGCCGGGCTCGAAGCGGCCGGCATCGCCCACGTGCTCGCGAAGCCCTACCAGCCGTCCGACCTCGGCGCCATCGTCCAGGCCGCGCTGCAGACGACAGTCCGCAACCAGCGCGCCTGATCGATCACCCCTGCTGAACAGTCAGCGTTCGGTAATACGCGATGAGGTCCGTCGGCTGCGGCGGCTTTGCGCCGACCTGCCGGAGCATGGTCGTGATCTGGCCGCGGTGATACGTCGCGTGATTCACGACGTGCTGCAGCATGTGCCAGAAGACCGAGCGTGAGGCCTGGCCGTTCAGGAGCCTGTAGTCGTACTCGCGCGTCAGACCGACCTCACCGAGAGATTCGAGATACGCACGGACCTTCGACTCCAGCTCGCGCCACGCCTCTTCGAGCGAGGGGACGTCTGGATAGGTCTCGGCCGAGACGAGCGCCTTCGGCGACTCTCCGACCCAGCGCGAATACCAGATCCATTCGGCCGCGTAGACATGGACGAGCGTGGCATGGATCGATCCGAAGCTGTTCTCGACGGGACAGCTGTACTGGTCTGGTGTCAGGACGCGGACCGCGTCGAGTACGCGATCGCGGGCCCAGTAGTGATATTCGAGCAGCAGACGAAGATCGGTGAGGTTCATCGCGCCTCCGGTTCATCCCATCCACTGAGGATTCTGCGTCGTGCCATCGTACGTCGTGCTGGTCTTGAACAGCTCGAACTTGCCGGTCATGGCCGCGTCCTTCGTACGGGCGAGCAACGAGGCCATCTGTGCAGCGGTCAATGGCTTGAACGACTTCGCCGCGGTGAAGGCCTGTTCGAGCCGCTCGAGGCTTTCACACCCCGTGATCACGACGGACGTCGGGAGACTGAGTGCGTAGTGGAGGCATTCGATCGCCTCGGCCGTCTTGCTCTTCAGCACCGCCCCCTCGGCCATGGGCTTCATGCCGACGACCGCCACGCCGCGATCGACCAGCACGGGGACGACTTGATGCGCAAAGCTCCGGAAGTGCGCGTCCATGACGTTGAGCGGCATCTGACACGCGTCAAAGTGGAAATCGTGCGCCGCGGCCACTTCGAGCATACGGAGGTGAATCGACGGATCTTTATGGCCGGTGAAGCCAACGTAGCGGATCTTGCCGGCCTTTTTCGCCGCAACGACCGCTTCGACGGCGCCGTCTTTGGCAAAGAACCGATCCGGATCGTCCATCCGGATGTTCTCGTGGAACTGCATGAGATCGACGTGATCCGTCTGCAGGCGCCGAAGCGACTCGTCGATCTGCGCGGCCGCGGACTGGCGCGTCCGGCCGTCGAACTTCGTCATCAGAAACGCTTTCTGCCGGTATCCGTCCTTGAGCGCGAGACCCATACGGCGCTCGCTCTCGCCATCGTGATAGTCCCAGCAGTTGTCGAGAAAGTTCATTCCGCGGTCGAGCGCCGTCCGGATGATCTTGATCCCCTCCTGCGCGTCTGGGGGACGGCCGATGTGGTGACCGCCGAGCCCGATCGCCGACACGCGTTCGCCAGTCTTGCCCAGCTGGCGGTAGATCATCTCGCCTTCCTTCGCGTCGGTGCCGAGACTCATGAGCGGAAGACCGTCGAGCCGGGTACTTGCGATCGCCGAGGCCATCGCCGTCATCGCCTCACGTCGGTTCATAGTGCCCTCCTGCTGCGCTTCAATGGGGTGCGACCGCCTGCTCGTAAGCACGCTGGATGCCGGGGCCTGTCACATAGGTCGAGAACAGCGTCCGGCGGACGAGGCTATCGCCGGCGAACCGATCCCGCAACGCATCGAGATTGACGCTCTTCCGCACCTGCTCGAGCGCCTCGCCACGCGCCACCGCGGCACGCGTCTGAGACGCAAGTGACGTCAGCAGCTCGGACACCTGCTTCAGGTAGGCGTCGTCATGGAACACGGGTCCGTGGCCCGGCACGATGATCGCGGCGCGGATCTGCCCGAGCGCATCAAGCGTGGTGGCGTAATCCAGCGGAAACGACGTCGAGCCCACGAGCGGAACCGGCCACACGACCAGGTCCCCGGTCATGAGCACGCCGTCCTCGGGTAAATAGACGATGAGATCGCCATCGGTATGACCACGTCCGAGAAAGCGCACGTCGATCGTGCGCGCGCCCCGGCGCAGGATGAGTCGCTGCTCGATCGTGATCGTCGGCAGCACGGGATCGAACCCGGACGGGATGGACTCATAGCGCTCGGCCATCATCCGATCGCTGGTGATACTGGCGCGCTCTTCCTCGTTCAGCGGCGAGCCGTCGATCCACTGGCCTTTCTGGAGCAAGTCGGTGAAAAACGTCTTCATCTCGGGGAGATGCGCCAGCATCTGCTGCAGGCGCTCGCGTCCGGCATGAAGGATGTCGTCCCGGGTTCGCTCGTGTGCGACGACGTCGACGTGCGGAAAGGCCTCCTTGTAAACCCGATTGCCGATCGTGTGGTCGAAATGCGCGTGCGTGTTGATCACGTACGAGACCGGCTTGCTCGTGATGGCACGGAGCGCCGTGAGCACCTCGCGGGTGGAGTCCGGCGACGACTGCGCGTCCACGACGACGACGTCATCGTCGTTGATGATGGCCACACTGTTCGAATCGAAGGCAAGGCCTGGCGGTTCGGTGCGCAGGAACGCAACGATACCGGGAGCGAGCGTTTCTACACGGATGTGCGCCGCCGTGCTGCCTTCGGGTACGAGCGCAAGGCTCAGCACGGCGCAACCGAGGGCCAGCAGCCCCGGCCACCTGGGACCTGCGAGCCTCGCGATCATGGCTGCTGTTGTGCTCGGACGAACCACACTGCCATTTCGCCCGCGCCCCGGTTGGCCCACGAGTAATACGGGATGGCCATGAACGGCTGATCCGCCTCCGCACGAGCACCGTTGGTGATCGCGCGGGCACGTCCCTTGATGACGGTCACGCCGTTCAACAGCGACGGAACGAACTCGGCTGACAGCGGCGTCCCGTCTGCAATCTCGAGATTCCGCACATGGCCGCCCGGATTGTCAGGCCCTTCGGCGGCGAAGACGATCGGCCCGCGCTGCAGCGCAACACGTCCGCGGTCCGCCTCGACGGCGTCGTGCGCGAGCACGCGTCGGACGGGCATCGGCAGATCCAGTGCGATCACGTCTCCTTTGGCCCAGGTGCGTGTCAGTGGAACGTAACCCTTCTCGACCGCCACGGGGACGTCGGCGCCGTTCACCGACAAACGCACGGGCGCTTTGAACTTCTCCGCAAACCGATAGAGATCGCTCGGCACGGGTTCGTCGCGCGCCCACCCGGGGATCCGCACGTTGATCGTGAGCGGTCCAGGACGGTCGGGCGTGACCGTGAGACGCACCGCTCCGTCCCACGGATAGCGCGTCTCCTGAGCAATCTCGACGTGCCGTCCATCCGCGAGCGCGATCGTCGCAGTGCCCGCCGCAAACAGGTTGACGAAGATCGTGTCGGCCTGGTGCGCGTACATGTAGCCGGGGAAAGACGCCAAGAAGCGGGTAATGTTGCCCGGGCAGCAGGCGACGCCGAACCACGGCTGCCGCTTGTAGTCGCCGGCTGATTCCAGCGGATTGGGATAGAAGAACGCCATCCCGTCGAGTGAGACACCTGAAATGAGTCCGTTATAGAGCGTGCGCTCCATCACATCGACGTACCGGGCGTCGCCGTGCAGCAGGAACAGGCGGTGATTCCAGTACGTGTTCCCGATCGCGGCACACGTTTCGTTGTAGGCGGTGAGGTTCGGAAGCTCGTAGTCTCGTCCGAAGGCTTCGCCCTCGCCGCGCGCGCCGATGCCGCCGGTCACGTACAGCTTGCGGCCGACGACGTTTTCCCAGATGCGATCGATGGCGCGGATGTAATCCTGATCGCCGGTCAGGGCGGCGACGTCGGCAATGCCGGAATACATGTACGTCGCACGGACCGCGTGGCCCACGGCCTCGGACTGCTCGGTCACTTTCTTGTGGGATTGGTTGTATTCGCGTCCAGCGCCTTCGCTCCCGTCCGGCCCGCGTACATCGAGCAGGAAGTGGGCGAGATTCAGATACCGCGGCTCACCAGTGACGCGATAGAGCTTCACGAGCCCCATCTCGGTGATCTGATGGCCCGGCCAGATCGACTGCTTCCCCGGCCCGAACGTGCGATCGAGCAAGTCCGCCGTCTTGAGCGCGATGTCGAGCAGCGCGCGGTTGCCCGTCGCCTGGTAGTGGGCGACCGCCGCCTCGTAGAGATGGCCGGCATCGTACAACTCGTGGCTGTCCACTTTCTCCAGCGACCACCGGGTCGAGCCCGACCACTTG
>JBKPMA010000558.1:0-5629 GCA_046731935.1 Acidobacteriota bacterium | reverse complement strand
GGTGGCGCCTCGAGGATGTGGATCTCGTCGAGCTGAACGAGGCATTCGCGGTGCAGGCGGTCGCCGTCCTGCGAGAGCTGGGACTCGACGCGAGCAAAGTGAATGTCAATGGCGGTGCCGTCGCGCTGGGCCATCCGATTGGCGCCAGCGGCGCGCGCGTGCTGACGACGCTGCTCTACGCGCTGAAGCGAAGAAATCTGAAGCGCGGGATCGCCACGCTCTGCCTGGGCGGCGGCAACGGCGTCGCCCTCGCCGTCGAGCGCTGACGGCCGCACCCCTGGTCCGCACCTTCTTACCGCACCTTCCGTCCCCGCCTTCGCGTCCAGAGCGTTCACAGGACGCTTCGGCGAGGCCTCGCCAGAGCGGCGGGCGCACCTTCCGACCGTCCTTTTTGCATTTATATCGTTCCGCGATATAATTCGCAGTGCGTGTCCTCCTCGCGAATTACCGACCGCCAGTACCGCGCGCTTGCTGCCTTTCGCTATCGCATCCGGCACTTCCTCGCGTTCAGTGAGGAGGCCGCTCGCCGATCGGGCCTGACGCCGCAACAGCACCAGCTGCTGCTGGCCATTCGCGCGTGTTCGGAACCCGCTTCTGTCGGCGATCTGGCGGGCGTCCTGCTGCTGCGGCATCACAGCGTCGTCGGCCTCGTGGACCGGCTGGAAGCGCTCGGCTACGTGCAGCGCACGCGCGACACGCACGACCGCCGCCTGGTCCACGTCGGACTCACACCGCAAGGCGCGCGCCTGCTCGCCGACCTGTCCGCCGCACACCAGCACGAGCTCCGCGACAACGGTCCCGAGCTCGTCTCCGCCCTCGACGCGTTGCTCTCTGACAGCACCTTATGACTTCGCATTCTCACGCCGCATCGGCCGGGCACGACGAGCTCGGCGACTTCACCACGACGCCTCGGATGCTCACGATCGCGGCGATTGCGATTGCGATCGGCGCCGCGGCATCGCTCGTCGCTCGCCTGCTCCTCGATCTGATCGCGCTCGCGACGAACATCAGCTTCTTCGGCCGCTTCAGTTTCACGCCGGTGTCGCCGGCCGCCTCGCATCTCGGTCCGTGGCTCATTGTCGTCCCTGTGGTAGGCGGTCTCGTCATCGGTGTCATGGCGCGGTACGGGTCCGAGCGCATACGCGGACACGGCATCCCAGAGGCGATCGAATCGATTCTCATCAACGGCAGCCGTGTGGCCCCGCGTGTGGCGATTCTGAAGCCCATTTCCGCGGCGATCTCGATCGGCACCGGCGGGCCTTTTGGTGCTGAAGGACCGATCATCCTCACGGGCGGCGCGCTGGGATCGCTCGTGGCGCAGCATTTCCATCTGACCAGCAGCGAACGGAAGACGCTGCTCGTCGCCGGTGCGGCGGCCGGCATGTCCGCAACGTTTGCGACGCCGGTCGCGGCCGTGCTGCTCGCGGTCGAACTTCTGCTCTTCGAATGGAAGCCGCGGAGCGCCATCCCCGTGGCCTGTGCCAGCATCACGGCGGCGCTCCTGCGTCCGCTGTTTCTGGGCAACGGCCCCCTGTTTCCGGTCCCCCTGCACACGGCACACCTCTCGGCGCCGGGCGCGCTTGCGTGTGTGCTGTCGGGGCTGGCCGCTGGCGGCTTCTCCTGGCTCCTGACCCGCGGCGTCTACGCCGCGGAAGACGTGTTCCTCCGGCTGCCGGTCCACTGGATGTGGTGGCCGGCGATCGGCGGTGTCGCGATCGGCCTCGGCGGTCTGATCTTTCCGCAGGCCCTGGGCGTGGGGTACGACGTCATCGGTGCGCTGCTGCAAGGCGACGTCGGCGTGGGATCCATCGTCGGCATCCTGACTGTGAAGTCCCTGATTTGGATCATCGCGCTCGGATCCGGCACTTCTGGTGGCGTGCTCGCACCGCTCCTGATGATGGGCGGCGCGCTCGGTGGACTCGAGGCGCGCGTCTTCCCGTTCGAAGGCGTGGGCTACTGGCCGCTCGTCAGCATGGCCGCGATTCTGGGCGGGACCATGCGCGTGCCATTCACAGCCGTCGTGTTCGCGCTGGAACTCACCTCCGACGTCAACATGCTGCTCCCGCTCTTGATCGCGGTGAGCGCGGCCTACGCGGTCACCGTCCTCACACTGCCCCGCTCGATCCTCACCGAGAAAGTGAGCCGGCGCGGCTACCACGTGAGCCGGGAGTATGCCGTCGATCCGCTGGAAATCCTGAGCGCGCGTGAGGTGATGCGCGGTAGCGTCGTGACGATCGAAGGCCATGCGAACGGCACCCTCGATCTCTCGTCGTTGATACCGCCGCCGCCCGGCCAGCGCCTCTATCCCGTCGTGGCGCCGGATGGACGCCTCCTAGGAACCGTGACACGAGCGCGCGTCGCTCATCTGATCGAGAAAGGCACCGGGCTCCATTCCGTGGCGTTTGCCACCGCGTGTTCATCCCGCATGGTCGTCGCACGTCCGGACGAACCGCTCCGGGTCGTGGTCAGGCGCATGGCTGAAACGGGCCTCACCCGCTTTCCCGTCGTCGATCAGGGCGGACAGTTCCTGGGCATGGTCGCGCTCATCGACCTGCTGCAGGCGCGCCGGCGTCTGCTCGAAGCGGAATCACGTCGCGATCGATTGCTGCCACTCGCGCCACGCTGGCCAGCCGCCTTCGCAAAACTTCGACGCGCGTAAGGCAGCTTCTCGATGCTTCGGCGGCCAGGGCCGCCTTCGCAAAACTCCGACGAGCGTAAGGCAGCTTCTCGATGCTTCGGCGGCCAGGGCCGCCTTCGCAAGACTCCGACGCGTGTGATCACAGGTCGTTGGTTCGGTCTCCGGCCTTCAGTCTTCAGTCTTCAGTCTCCAGTCTTCAGTCTTCAGTCCGGGTACGCCGCAGACCGCAGACCGGAGACGCCTGTCCGAGGCAGACCCGTTGGCAACCGGGTAGTATTGCCCCGTGCGGCTGTCACTCAGCCGCCGAGGCAGGCACCCGGGCATGATTTCCGATATTCAGCGCGTCGGCGTGATTGGCAGCGGCACGATGGGCAGCGGCATCGCGCAGGTGTTCGCACAGCGCGGGTTCTCGGTGCTCCTCCACGACATGAGCCACGCGGCACTCGATCGCGCCCGCGGCACGATCGAGTCCAGCCTCGCGAAGTTCGTCGACAAAGGGCGGCTCGCTGCGGCGGATCGAGACGCGACGATCGGGCGGCTCACCTATGTCGACGTGACCGATCAACTGGCCGAGGTCGATCTCGTCGTCGAAGCCATCGTCGAAAACGAGGCGGTGAAAAAAGAGCTGTTCGCAGAGCTCGATGTCATCGTGCCGGAAGGCCGCATCCTGGCCACGAACACCTCGTCGATTTCGATCACGGCGATCGGCGCGGCGACCAAGCGTCCGGAGCTCGTGCTGGGGATGCACTTCATGAATCCCGTGCCGATCATGATGCTCGTGGAGCTGGTGCGGGGTCAGGCGACGTCAGCCGAGGCCATGGCAGCCGCCGCCAACCTCTGCGCCCGGCTGGGCAAGACGCCCGTCGAAGCTGCCGATTATCCGGGGTTCATCAGCAACCGGATCCTGCTGCCGATGATCAACGAAGCCGTGTTTGCGGTCATGGAAGGCGTCGGGACGCCGGAGGCCATCGACACCGTCATGCGGCTCGGCATGAATCACCCGATGGGACCGCTCACGCTGGCTGATTTCATCGGGCTCGACGTGTGCGTCGCCATTCTTGACGTGCTGTACAAAGGCCTCGGCGATCCGAAGTACCGCGCGTGCCCGCTGCTCCGGCGGATGGTGGCTGCGGGACAGCTGGGGCGGAAGAGCGGGAAGGGGTTTTATCAGTACCCCGCTTGAAGGGCCTCAGGGCTCGAGGGCTGGGAGCTTGAGGGCTCGAGTTCCGGTTACATGCCCACGCTTGCTGGGCCAATCGTCATTCGTCACTCTGCAATCGTCAGTGCACCCGTACATCGAGAGGGCCAGGAAGCATTCGCCCTGGCCCTCGTGGTCGTGCGCCGTGTGCCTTGCGCCATGTGCCCTGCGCCTACTGCGTGGGCCGCAACACCTGTCTGAAGCTCTTGGTGTTGACGTCGCGGAACGCCGGTGACTTCGGCGGCAGCAGCGACAGCGTCAGGAACTCCGTGTCGAAGCGGTATCCGCGGGTCGGCGGGCTATACACGTTCGTGCAGCACTTGTAGACGCCGGTCGCCTGCCGCGACGTGTAGAAGCTGATGATGGACCCGCGATAGTTGATCGTGCCCGCCCAGCCTTCCATGTATCGCAGGAAGTTGTGCGCCCCGCCGTCGGTGCCGAAGTCCGCCGGCGCGGCTCCGCCCCAGTTCGGCCACGGGAACGAGAGTCCCTTGCCCGCCACGATGGCCGTCCGGTAGGACGTGTCGGTGCCGCTGCGTGCGCCCGGGTTCTCGGCCCCGTAGCACGTGTTCGGGTACGGCAGCGTGGTCGAATTGGGCGGCTGGTTCGCGCACCCGGTCCCCATATAGGTGAACGAACGCACATCGTTCCAGTTGTTCGACAGCAGCGTCACGGCATCCGCAATGATGGCTGCCGGGCGGTGATCCGTCTGGGCCGCGCCGAAGGTGCCGGCTTGACCGGTGTTGAAGTTGCCTTCGACGTACACTGGATTCTCGGCCGCGATTGTCAACCCACGGCCCGCCGCCATGACCGTCAGCGGTGAGACTGTCGGGTCGGCTGCAGTGCCCCAGCCATCGACTACCTTCAGCGCGCGACGGAAGAACAGCGCCGGATTGGAGCGCGCGACCCGGCTCGTCACCGAGGTCGTGAGTGTGGCGCCGCCTGGCGCGATCGCACCAGTCAACACCGCACCGGCGCGCAGGGCGCCCGCTGGCACCGTCGGCGTGGCACCGATGGTGTCGAGCAGCCGGCCATCGCCATCCTGGTCGATGCCGTTGACGTCTTCACCCGCGTCCAGAACGGCGTTGGGTGCGCCAGCGGCCTGATCGGCAGGATTGACGTTGTCTTCCGCGTTGAACTCTCCGGTCTCGAGCCCGTTCAGTGGACCAGCGACGGGCCGGCGGTTACTGCGGCGATCCGAGAAATACACGAGATATCCGCCGTCCGAGAACTCCGCGAGGTTGCCGCTCGCACCAATCTGTCCCGCGAACCAGCGCGCGACGTTTCGTGTGTCGAGCTCGACGTAGTGCATCACGCCGCCGAGATACGTCGTCGCCAGCGCCGTCGCGTTGGTGTCGCGCAGGTTGCCCTCGCGCGGATCGAACATCACGTTGGGGATGTAGTCGAATCGGTTCGGACTCGGGTTCACAGTCGCAGCTGCCGCGAATCCACACGGCCGCATCGGGTTGTGGTCGTCGCGCACACGCTGGAGCCGGATGATCGCGTTGGGACTGATTTCGTTCGGGCACGACTGCAAGGCTTTGGCGACGCCGTTGTCGGGCGCGCTGCCCCACACGTAGTCGTTCAGCAAGAATTGTGTGTTGTTCATCACGAACCCGTTCACGGCGTTGCCCGGATTACGGGCGGAAATGCGACGCCCGGTGAAACCCAGACCCAGGATTTCTTGGGTCACGTCGAGCCACGTGCCGTTGGTTCGCTGGAGCTCGATCTTGATGAAGCCCGTGATGAGTCCGGTACCTGCAGACTGGTAGGTGCCGAGGCCCGCATAGTAG
>JBKPMA010000557.1:0-5846 GCA_046731935.1 Acidobacteriota bacterium | reverse complement strand
CTGTGAAGGTGAGTGGCGTGCTGCTCGTGATCGCAGCACACTAAGCGTTCCGAAGACGAAGACGACGCGCTCGTCCGCTCGTCAGCCCGCGGCCGGCGGTTCTTGTGCTCCCCGCGGACCCAGCGCAAAGGTCATCGTTCCTTCGACGACCACTTTGCCGTCCACCGTCGCGACACCGCGCAGCAGTCCCATCCGGCTTCGAAGTCGCTTGGCCATCGCTTCGATTACCACGACGTCTCCCGGACGAACCGGACGTCGATAGCGCACGCGCTCGATGCCCATGAAGAAGATCAATTTGTCGCGGTGCTCGGGCTTGGACAGGATCATGATCGCGCCGACCTGCGCGACGGCTTCAGTCAGGATGGTCGGCGGCAGTACCGGCGGCTCTCCGGCAGGATGCGCGAGATAGCGCTCGTTGAGCGACACGTTCTTGATGCCGACGATGCGGCGATCGGGTTCGAACTCGGTGATGCGATCGACGAGCAGGAACGGATACCGGTGCGGAAGGATCCGTTCGATCGCGGTGTAATCGAGCGGCAGTGTCAGTGTGTCCATGAACCCAACCTCGTACGTCGTTCAGTATCCAAGGGCCGCGCCCGAACCGCGCGGATCCGCCGCGCCGAGGCGGACTTCCGTAGCCGGATCAATCGCGATCGCGTGCGCTTCACCAATGGCGTCGATGCTGCGTGTGTTGTGGCCGAGTGCCTCGAGCGCCGTGACCACGTCTGCCGGGAATCCTGGCCGCTCGAGCAGCAGCACATCGGGCTGCCATTGATGGTGCATTCGCGGCGCATCCACGGCTTCCTGCACGTTCATCCCGAAGTCGACCATGTTGACGATGGTCTGCAGGACGGTGCTGATGATCATGCCGCTGCCCGGGCTCCCCGTAACCAGCCAGTTGCGGCCGTCCTTGACGACGATGGTGGGCGACATCGAGCTGAGCATGCGTTTGCCTGGAGCGATCTCGTTGGTCGTTCCCGTCACCAGTCCGGCGCTGTTCGGTTGCCCGGGACGTGCGGTGAAATCGTCCATCTCGTTGTTCAGCAGAAAGCCGGCGCCGGGCACGACCTGGCCGTTGCCGTATCCGCCGTTGATCGTCGTGGTCACAGACACCGCGTTGCCATCGGCATCGACCACCGAAAAGTGCGTGGTCTCGTTGGATTCATACGTCGTCGGCGAGCCGGCTCCGACGGCGGTGCTCGGTGTCGCGTGTGCGAGGTCAATGCTCTTTCGCAGCGACTCGGCGTACGCGCGCGACGTGAGGCCGGAGACCGGTACGCGCACGAAGTCGGGATCGCCGATCCACTGCGCGCGATCGGCAAACACGCGTCGCTCCGCCTCGGCGAGGACGTGTGTGCTCCTGGAGGATCCCGCGCCGTACTCGTTCAGCGGAAATCCCTCGAGCACGTTCAGGAGCTCGATCACTGCGACGCCGCCGCTGCTCGGCGGCGCCATCGAGACGATGCGATAGCCCCGATACGTGCCAGTGACCGGACGCCGCTCGACCGGCTGATACGAGGCGAGATCGTCTTTCGTGATCAATCCGCCGGTGCGCTGCATCTCGGCGACGATCAGATCGGCAACGGCCCCGCGATAGAAGGCGTCAGGTCCCGTGTCAGCGATGCGCTGGAGCGTCTTCGCGAGATCCGGCTGCGTGAGCCGATCGCCTGGCTGTGGCGCCGATCCGTCGGCCGCGTAGAACGCGCGAACACTGGCGGGGAACTTCGAGAGCAGCGGCTTGACGTGCGTCAACGATCCGCTGAGTTGCCAGGAGACATCGAATCCGTCGCGCGCGAGTGCTATCGCGGGAGCAACGAGTTGTGCGAGAGGCCGCGTGCCGTAATGAGTGCGGGCGTACGCGAGGCCGGCGACACTGCCCGGCACGCCGGCCGCGAGCGCGCCGACCTGCGAGCGCTCAGGCACGGCCTGGCCGCTGGTATCGAGGAACATGTCGCGCGTCGCGCGTGAGGGCGCGCGTTCGCGAAAATCGATCGTGGTCTCGCGTCCGTCTGCCAGGCGGATGACCATGAATCCGCCGCCGCCAATGTTGCCTGCAAACGGGTAGGTCACAGCTAGGGCAAATCCCACAGCGACGGCAGCGTCCACCGCGTTGCCACCCGCTTTGAGGACGTTGACGCCGATGCCGACGGCGAGCGGCTCGGCTGCGGCAACCATTCCATGGCGTGCGTGGACGGGCGTGCGGGACGCCGGCACTCCTGCGGTGGTGACCGCGACTATCGACACGACGACCGCAGCCACTGCCACATGGCGACGCGCGCGCGACCAGGTCAACCGTTCTGTTTGTGGCACTGACGAATGCGATCTGAGAAACCGAGCCCGACACCGACGCACACTAAAGCGCGTCCGAATCGGCCGAAAAGCGTCAAGTATAATCCGGTTATCGTCCCGTGACCCAGTCTGCTCCGCCTCATCGGCCGCCTCCCGAGCCCGAGCTCGGGGAAGCCGCGCGCCTGCTCCTCACGCTTTTCGAGCTCGGCCGGGAAGTTACTTCAGTCCTCGACCTGGACGAGCTGCTCGAGAAGATTCCTGAGCTCATTGCGCGACTGACGTCGTTCCAGGCCTTCGCCGTTTATTTGCTGGACGAAAAGCGTGAGGACCTGCGTCTCGCGTACTCGGTCGGCTATCCCGAAGAGGTCCGCCGCACGCTGCGAGTCAAAGTTGGCGAGGGCCTGGTCGGCACGGCCGTCGCCATCGGTGAGTCAATCCTTGTCGACGACGTGCTGCAGGACCAGCGGTATGTGAGCGTCGTCCCCGGGATCCGGTCAGAGCTGGTGGTGCCGCTGCGGCGGAAGAAGCGCGTCATCGGGGCGCTGAATCTGTTGAGCCCCGAAGTGTCGCTGTACACAGAACGTGACGAAGCGATCCTCCGGCAGTTCGGCGCGCACGTGGCGGTGGCGCTCGAGAACGCGCGTCTGTTCGACCGCGAGCGGCAGTACTCGGCGACGCTGGAGACGCTGGCGGAGATCGGACACGAAGTCACGTCGATCCTCGAGCTCGACGAAGTGCTGGAGCGCACGGCGATTCTCGTGCGGCGTCTCATCGACTACCGGACCTTCGGGATATTGCTGCTCGACGAAGACACGGGCATCCTCGAGATCAAGCGCGCGGTGCGATACGGCGACGAAATGAACCTGCCGCGCGTGAAGCTTGGCGCGGGCATCGTCGGGTACGCGGCGCTGCACAAAGAACCGGTGCTCGTGCCGGACGTGTCGGTCGATCCGCGCTACATCAAGGTCGTCGAAGACTGCCGATCGGAGCTCGCGATCCCGCTGCTGCTGAAAGATCGCTGCATTGGCGTGTTCGATCTCGAGAGTCCGGAGCTCGATGCGTTCAACAAGGAGCACGTCGAGATTCTCACGCTGCTCGCCAGTCAAGCGGCGGTCGCGATCGAGAATGCGCGGCTCTACGAGACGATCAAGGCAAACGAGGTCCGCATCGAACGCGAGCTGCGGTTTGCGCGGCGCGTCCAGGCGGCGCTGCTGCCGGCGGGGCTCCCTAAGCGCCAGCGCGGAGTGGACGTCGCGGCGCGCTTCGAGTCCGCGCGGGAGATCGGCGGCGATCTGCACGACTTTCTATCCCCCGAGGCAAATTCGCTGGTCGTGACGGTCGGGGACGTCTCGGGCAAGGGCGTGCCGGCGGCCCTCTACAGTGCGTTTGCGGGCGAGCTGGTCCGATCGCGGACGTTCCGCCGCCGTTTTACGCCTGAGCGCGCGACGCCGGCAGCCGTGCTGGGCTCGGTGAACAGCATCCTGAACGAGCGCGGCCTCGAGGAGTACTACTGCACGCTCTGTTATGTGTTCTTCGACTTCAAGCGGCGTGTGGTGATGATGGCGAACTCGGGCCTGCCGTATCCGATCCGCTGCCAGGGCGACATCTGCACGCAGATTGTGCTGCCAGGCATGCCGCTCGGCTCGTTCGCCGGCGCCACGTACGACGAAGTGTCGTTCGAATTGAATGCGGGGGATTTGTTCGTGCTGTGCTCGGACGGTGTGTTCGAGGCATTCGACACGGAGGGTCGCGAGTTCGGCGCCGACCGGCTGCTCGATGTCGTCCGGACCCACCGCGATGAGAGCGCGCAGCAGGTCGTGGACGCCATTTTCGACGCGGTCACCGAGTTCCGCGGCGATCGTCCGCAGAGCGATGACATGACTGCGGTCGCAGTCAAAATCACGGCATAGACGACGGGCAGAAGTGCCTGCGGGCTGACAAGAAAGGGAAGGGCCCGAGGGGTGATGACAAAAACCCTCGAGCCCCGAGCCCTTCTTCTATCGCCAGAGTTGGCCGCGCGCGGATCGTGAGCGACGACGAACGACGGAATGCGGCGGTGCCAGCGCCTGCCTGAGTAAATCGCATCCCGTTGACCCGGCGCGACCGCACTGGACAGCATCAAGTTGCGTGCCCGTCGAGACGCACGCGTTTTCAGCCAATATTCACGTAGTGTGCGCCGGCGCGTCCTGAGCAGCGGACGCCGGGCTGACGTCCCATGGGGACACACGACAATGCGGAATGTGGAGTGCCGATTGCGGAACTGAGGCCATCGCGCAAGCGCACCGACCGTACTGGCACAGGACCCCCACGGCTCAAGGCATGGCTTCCATCGCAGCCTGAATTCCGCATTCCGAATTCCGCAGTCCGCATTGTCAGTAAGCAGCCAGATACCGTCCGACTTCCCACGGAGACACGTGGCGGATGTAGTCGAACCACTCCTCACGCTTCGCTTCGATGAAGTGATTGAAGATGTGATCGCCGAGCGTGTCGCGGACGAGGTCGTCTTTCTCCAGTTCGTCGAGCGCTTCGGTCAAATTGCTGGGCAACTCGTCGATCCGCAGGTGCCGCCGCTCCCGATGGCTCATCTTGTAGATGTTCTTGTTGACCGGAGGGCCGGGATCCACCTGCTGCTCGATGCCGTCGAGTCCGGCGCGCAGCATCACGGCAAGCGCGAGGTATGGATTGCACGAGGGATCCGGCATGCGCAATTCCACGCGCGTCGCGGCCCCGCGCGCGGCCGGCACTCGCACGAGCGGACTGCGATTCCGCTCGGACCACGCGATGTTCGTCGGCGCTTCGTATCCCGGCACGAGCCGCTTGTACGAGTTGACCAGCGGATTGGTGATCGCGCAGAAGCCTTTCGCGTGGCGCAGGATGCCCCCGATGTAGTGCTGGCAGGTCGCACTGAGCTGCCAGGGGGCATCTCCATCGAAGAACGCGTTCTTCCCGCCCGTGAACAGTGACTGGTGCGTGTGCATGCCGGATCCGTTGATGCCGAAGATCGGCTTCGGCATGAACGTGGCGTGCAGGTCGTTCATCATCGCGACGTGCTTGACGACGAACCGGAACGTGCTGATGTTGTCAGCCGTCGTCAGGACATCGTCGTACCGGAAGTCGATTTCGTGCTGACCGGCGGCGACTTCGTGATGCGCCGCTTCGACGTGAAACCCCATCGCTTCGAGGGCGAGGACGATTTCCCGACGGACATCCTCACCCTGATCCACGGGCGTCAGATCGAAATATCCGCCCGCGTCATGCGTTTCGGTCGTCGGCAGCCCGCCACGACGCTGAAAGAGGAAGAACTCGCACTCGGGCCCGGCGTTGGCCGCGAACTGGCGCTCCGCGGCGAGCGCAATCACACGCTTCAACGCCGTCCGCGGACAGCCGGCGAACGGTGAGCCATCCGGCGTGTAGATGTCGCAGATCATCCGCGCGACTTTCTCGCCCGACGGGTTGTCCCAGGGAAAGATGACAAAGGTGTTCAGGTCGGGCCTGAGGTACATGTCCGACTCTTCGATCCGGACGAACCCTTCGATCGACGAGCCGTCGAACATGAT
>JBKPMA010000556.1:0-11573 GCA_046731935.1 Acidobacteriota bacterium | reverse complement strand
AGGCCGGCTTCGTCGGCGAGCCGGGCGCTCGGCGCGTCGTAGACCGTCACCATCGCGATCCGCTCGCCCCGCTGCTTCATCTCGAGAAGGAGCGGCAAGGTGACGCGCCGGCGGGAATCCGTGTTCACGACGATCCTCCGTCCAGAGGGACATTGTCGATCAGCCGCACGCCGTCCACGCGTATGGCCGCGGCGAGGACCGGCGGATCGAACGGCGCGACTTCTACGTACTCGACATCGACGCCGTGCAGCATCTGACGCGCCTTCTCAGGATCGCGTGTTGCGAGTGCTCGTGGCAAGGCCAGGGCCCTGGCCCTCGCCTCGGGCGTCAGGCGGACGTTACGCGACGACATGGCCAGCCCATCCGGGTCCCGCAGAGTCGGCTGGATCGCGAGCTCGAGGTCCAGGTTCAAGTCCCGCACCATGCGCCTGATGATTTCGACCTGCTGGGCATCCTTCTGGCCGAAGTAGGCGCGCGCTGGTTTCACGAGATGAAATAGCTTGAGACAAATGGTTGCCACGCCGCGGAAATGGCCCGGCCGGAATGCGCCTTCGAGGACGAGGCTGAGATGGTCGAGGTCGACCCACGTCTCGAAGCCTGGCGGATAGATCTCGCCAACGGATGGCGTGAACAGCACGTCGACTCCCGCGGCCTCGGCCATCGCCGCATCGCGCGCCTCGTCGCGTGGATAGGTGACGAGATCCTTCGGATCGCCGAACTGCGATGGATTCACGAAGAGGCTGACGACGACGAGGTCGCAGTCGCGGCGGGCAGCGGCAAACAGGGAGACATGGCCGGCGTGAAACGCCCCCATCGTCGGCACGAAGCCCACACGCGTGCCGGGCGGCTGCTGGCCGAGCGCCGTGCGCAGGTCTGCAATGGTGCGTGCGACGATCATGGGCGGGTCGCCTCCACGAGGGCGCGATAGAGCGGCTCGATGTCGGGCCGCCGCGCATGAACGGCGTCGAGATGCGCCGCCACGGTGCTCCAGTCACCCCGCGCGATGGGACCGGTCAGTTCGAACCCGTTCTCCATGGTCCGGTGCATGAGCGGCAGCAACGCCTCGGGCGGCGCCCCAGCCTCTTCCAGCAGCGCGGATGCCGCGCGATAGAGCGTCACGAGATAGTTGGAGGCCATTGCGGCACCCGCGTGATACAGGGCACGGTGCTCGTCAGACAGATCGAACGGCATCAGGCCCAGCGTCGTCGCGAGCCATCGCGCGCGAGCCCAGGCGTCCGGCGACTCCGCCGTCACAGCCCCGTATGCGCCGTCGAGCTGCTCGGGACCGCGTGAGACGACGAGTGATTGCAGCGGATGCACGCTGAAGCGGTTGACGTGCGGCGCGAGCGACGCGAGCGGCGTCGCGCCACTCACGTGCGCGACCCAGGGGCCGATGGGTACGTCGTTCGCGACCGTCGCGATCACCGAGTCTGGCACACAGAGGACGACGAGATCGGGATCGTGATTGTCCACGGTCAGCCCTCTCTCCTGCAGTCGTGCGGCGATGGCCTGCCCGGCGCGGCCGTTGCCAATCACCCGTACCCGATCGAACATGCGTGTCAGTCCTCGTCAGTGGAATGGCGGTCGAGATTCAATTCGATCCCGGACACCACCGTCTCAGTCCAAGGCGTGGTCCGGCGCGAGGTCACCGCCCGACCACGCGTGCTTCGCGGTCCACGGAAGCGGCGGATCCGCCCAGAAGGGATCCTGTGGCGGAAGGCCCAACGGAAGGAATGCCGTCGTACATAGATACAGACTGCCGGTCGAAATATACCGTTCTGCCACGGTCGGCTGATGGCCTGCCACGCCGATCGTCAACCACCCGCTGCCGTCGAACGTCCCGGGAGCATCGATGGTCCGCCTGATTACGGCGGTCAACGCCTCGCGCACCTGCGCGGGACGAAGCGCCTCCGGCAGGTCGCGGCGCAACGCGGCCTGCGCCAGCAGATGAAACGCACCACACCGGTACGCGAGCGATCGCCCCAACAATGGATAGCTCCCGTCAGGTGCGATCAGGCGTTCCTGGACAGCCGCGTACCGCTTGGCGCGCGCATGGACCGTCGGGACGAGGGCCTTCCACGCGGGGTGGCTATCGCCGATCGATGCGAGCACGTCTACCAGCATCGGGTGAATCACGAAGCTGTTGTAGTAGTCCCAATGGAACAGCGGCCCATCACCGTACGCGCCGTCGCCTTTGTACCACTGATCGTGCTGACGGATGGCGTAGTCCACCCGCACCGCATCCCACGGTTCACCCAGCAGAGCGAGCGCGGCTTCGATTGTGGCGGCAAACAGGAGCCAGTTGTTGAACGGCGGGCGGGTGCTGTGAGTCGCACGAAAGGCAGCCGTCAGATTGGCGCGCACAGCCGGATCCAGCGTCCGGCAGAGCGCGTCGGGCGCGCGCAGCATCGCCTGTGCGAGGAACGCCGCATCCACGAGCGGCTGACCGCTCGACGAGACATTCACGTAGGCGGGCGAACGTGGGTCGGCCGCCTGAGCGATGGCGGCACGCGCGAGCTCCAGCAGGCCATCGCGCGTCACACGTTCGTCGGCCGCGAGCGATGCCGCCTGCAGCCACGGCGCCAATCCCGCGAGCGTCCGTCCGAGCGCTTCGAGGTGGGTATACGAACGGCGATCGTCGGCCGCGCCAGGCACCGCCTCGACCGGCATGCGCTCGCGAATCTTGCCACTCGCGAACCCCTTCAGGACCGGGCTTGCAATCCGCGCGAGGGTCGCCGCCCAGTACGCACGGACGGACGACTGATCGCCGGACGGGACCGACCCAGTGCGGCTGGGACCAAATGAGGCCGCCGTACCAGCGGCCATCGATCTCAGGAACTCGCGGCGATCGGGCATGCAGTGCTGCGCAAATTCTACGATCGTCCGCGCGTCCGGCGGCGGCGCGGGCCGGGGTACAATCGCTCACGTCGATGCAGGACCCGTTACCACATGCGGCGGTCAGTCACGTCGCGGCAATCGTCGACTCGGCCGATGACGCCATCATCAGCACCGACTTGCAGGGGCTGATCACCTCGTGGAACCGCGCGGCGGAGCGCCTCTTCGGTTATACCGCGAGTGAGGCCATCGGTCGCTCTATCCGCATCATCATCCCAATCGATCACCACTCCGACGAAGACGAAGTGCTGCGACGGATCGCGCGCGGCGACTCGGTCGTGCACTTCGAAACTGTCCGCCGGCGCAAGAATGGCAGCGTTCTGCCCATTTCCGTGTCGATTTCGCCAATCCGCAACCCGGCGGGGCGGGTGATCGGCGCCTCGAAGATCGCACGCGACATCACGGAGCGGCGTCGGGTCGACGAGGCGATTGCCGCGGCGGAGCGCGCGCGGAGCGACCTGCAGCACCGGCTGCTCGCCATGGTGGGCGCCTCGAGCTCGTTGCTCGGCTCGCCGAAGGTCGAGGACGTCGTTCCCGCGAGTCTCGCGCTGGCCAGCAGCCTCATCGCCGCGGACGGATACGCGCTCTGGCGGCTCGACGCCCCGTCGCAGGCCTGGCGGATCGAGTCGTACTCCGGCGTCTCTGACGACTTCGCGCGACGTATCGTCGCCACGGATCGGAACGCTCCGTCGCCCGATTCGGTCGAACCCGTCATTGCGGAGGATGTCTCCGTGGACGAACGCCTCGTGGGGCGACTCGAGGCGTTTGGTGCGGAAGGCATTCGGTCGATGCTGAGCGTACCGATGGCGCTCGGCAATGAGGTGACGGCCGCGCTCGCCTTCTACTACCGCACGCCGCACGTGTTCAGCGACGTGGAGCTCGAAACCGCCCGCGCGCTCGCGAGCCTCACGACGGCAGCGCTCAGAACGGCCGAGCTCTACGACGCGCAGGGCCGTATCCAGCGCCAGGCCTCGTTTCTGGCACAGGCGGGCGAGGTGCTCGCCAGCTCGCTCAACTATCGGCAGACGCTCGGACGCATTGCGACGCTCGCTGTCCCCAGCATCGCCGACTGGTGTGCAATCGACATCGTGAACGACGCCGGCGGTCTGGACCGGATCGCCATCGCGCACCAGGATCCCCAGAAGGTCGCACTGGGACATCGGATCAGCGCGGCTTTCCCAGCGGCAAACGCTCCCGCAGGCCGTCCGCTTGGCGATCCCGATCACGTGGTGAACTCCGGACGCTCGATGTTCGTGCCCGAGATCACTGACGCGATGCTGGCCTCCGCCGCGCACACCGCAGAACATGGCGACCTGTTGCTCGCCATTGGCATGCGGTCGTATATCTGCGTGCCTTTGCGGACCCGCGAGGGTGTGCTCGGCGCGTTGACGTTCCTGTCGGCCGAATCCGGCCGGCACTTCACGTTAGCCGACCTGCAGTTTGCCGAGACCGTGGCGGGACGCGCCGCGCTCGCCATCGAGAATGCGCGGTCGTACGAGGAAGCCCGCCGCGCGAACCGCTTGAAAGACGAGTTCCTGGCGACGCTTTCGCACGAGCTGCGGACGCCGCTGAACGCCATCCTCGGCTACACACGGATGCTGCGCGCCGGAATCTTCGCAGCGGAAAAGCACGATCGCGCGCTCGAAACAGTCGAGCGCAATGCGTCGGCACTCGCCCAGATCGTCGGTGATGTGCTGGATGTGGCGCGGATCGTCTCGGGCAAGCTGCGTCTCGAGGTCAAGCCGATCGATCTCGATCGGCTCATCGCCGAAGCCATCGAAACCGTGTTGCCAGCCGCCCAGGCGAAAGGTGTGACCCTCGAGCAGACCACGAACGGCGACATTCCAGCCGTCAGCGTCGACACCGATCGATTGCAGCAGGTGCTCTGGAACCTGCTCACCAACGCCGTCAAGTTCACCGCACGAGGAGGACGTGTGATCGTCAGCACCCATCACACGGCTGAAGGCGTAGAGATCGTGGTGGCGGATACTGGTCAGGGCATCAAGCCCGATGTCCTTCCCTTCATCTTCGATCGCTTCCGTCAAGGCGACAGCGGCTCGTCGCGCGAACACGGCGGTCTTGGTCTCGGACTCGCGATCGCCCGCCACATCGTCGAAATGCACGGGGGCACGATTCAGGCCGCGAGCGAGGGCGACGGCCGTGGCGCGCGGTTCACGGTCCGGCTGCCTACGATCCAGACACCCGTCAGACCTGAAGCTGCTGCACGATAGTCACGCGCCATGAGCCATCGGCCGCATCGCATCGCTGTCTGCGTCATCGCCTGCCTGCTCCTCGCAACGGCCGCCGCACGCGGGCGAGCCGCCAAGCCACTCCCGCTCCTCCACCCGCTGTTCGCGGATCACATGGTGCTCCCTCGTGATCGACCGATTCCGATCTGGGGGTGGACTGCCCCGGGATCGACGGTGGCCGTCGAATTCGACGGACGTGAGAAGACGACGCACGCGGGCAACGACGGCCGCTGGATCGTGAGTCTCGATCCATTGAGCGCGTCAACGACGCCGAGGACGATGACGGTGGCCGTGACGCAGGCGGCTCCGGACGCCAAGGTCCTCAGGGTGAGGATCGACGACGTCGTCGTCGGCGATATCTGGCTCTGCTCGGGCCAATCGAACATGGAGTTCGCGCTTAAGGACGCGCGAAATGGTCCAGACGATGTCCAGAGCGCACGATCGCCGCTGATTCGACTGTTCACGACGGCGGCTACGCCATCCGCCGGACCGGAGCTGGTGCCTCCAGACGGCTATGTCTCCTGGCAACAGGCGACGCCAGCCACCGCAGCTGGTTTCTCGGCGGTCGCGTATTACTTCGGCCGTGAAATCCAGTCGGCACTGGGCGTCCCGATCGGCCTCATTCACAGCGCGTGGGGAGGCACGCCGATCGAGAGCTGGACGAGCGCGGGCACGCTCGCTGTCACGCTCGAATCGAAGGCATCGGCCGAGGCGCTCGCCTCCGACATGGACGCGTGGCGCAACGTGTATCACCAAGACACTGAGCGGATGCTCGCGGACTGGTTCGCGCGCCACGATCCCGGCAGCGATACGAACGCGGATCCGCGACTCGACGATTCGAGCTGGCCGTCGTTCACTGGCGTCCCGGGCCGATGGAAGACGCGGCGCCTTGCTCAGGCCGGCGGCATTGTGTGGTACCGCCGTTCCGTCACGATTCCTGAGGAATGGGCGGGCAAAGAACTGGCGCTGTCGTTAGGTCCGATCGATACGCAGGACACGACGTGGTTCAACGGTCAGCGCGTCGGCGGAGCGCTGGTCCCCTGGGATCCGCGGCACTACACCGTGCCCGCCCCGCTCGTGCATGCCGGCATCAACGTGATCGCCGTGCGCGCGGTCAGCGAAACCGAACGTGGCGGCTTCAGTGGATCGCCGGTGGACATGCACCTGACGCTGGCGCCGGCTCCCGTGCCCATCGCGGCGGCCAGTGCTCCGTCTGCCGCGGCGAGCCCTGCTCCAGTGCCGCTGGCAGATGGCTGGCGGTATCACCAGGGTCCGGACATGCAAACTCTCGGAAGGATGCCCTACCGGCTCGGCGCGGATCCCTGGGTGCCGGCATCTCTCTTCAACGGCAAGATCGCGCCGCTCCTTCCCTACCCGATCACAGGAGTGATCTGGTACCAGGGCGAACAAAACACGCGCAACGCCGAACAGTATCGCGCGCTGCTCACCGCCTTCATCGCGGACTGGCGGCGCAGTACCAGCCCGCCAACGATGCCATTCGGGATCGTCCAGCTCGCGAATTTCGGCCCGCGCTCGGCCGAACCATGGGATTCGGAATGGGCGGAAGTACGTGACGCGCAGCGCCGCGTCGCGATGGAGGTCCCCGGCGTCGGGCTTGCCTCGGCGGTTGATATTGGAGACGCGAGGAACATCCATCCCACCAACAAGCTGGATGTCGGACGGCGGCTCGCGGGCTGGGCGCTTTCGACCGTGTACGGACGCGGCGGCGAGTGGAGCGGACCGCTCTTCAAAACGTTGAGCGTCGAGGGCGGCCGCGCGCACCTCACGTTCGATCACGTCGGCAGGGGCCTGACGATCCACGGCGATGCTGCTGGTGGCTTCGAGGTGGCTGGCGAGGACCGTCATTTCGTACGCGCCGATGCGCACATCGACGGCGCCACGGTCATCGTTTCGTCAGCCGCGGTGCCTGCTCCGGTAGCGGTGCGCTACGCCTGGGACGACGATCCGATCGTGTCGCTGTTCAACAAGGAAGGCTTGCCGGCATCGCCGTTCCGGACCGATGGCTGGCCACTGAGGAAGCGCGAAGAGCCTGAACCGTAGATCGCCGGGGTGCATTGGAGGACAGGATGAATGACCCCGGCGCCACATACACCCGGTGTAGGGGCGGGGTCATGCTGGCCCGTCTACAAATGCACCCCGCCCGACGGCCCGCCCGCACTACTCGGCTTTGATCGTCGTCCACGGTCCGCCAGGCAGATTCTTGAGGACCGGCTGCTGCCACTGGAACTCGGGATGCTGCTGCAGGAAGTGCGCGGCGTCGAACGTCATTCCGCACGCGTGCCCGGCAGCGCCCGCAAACGTCATCTTTGCGGCCATCGCCGCGTCGGTCACCTTGTTCTGCACCGCGCCGGCGGCGCCATACGGCGGCATCCACGATCCCGATCCGCGCGACGACAGATCGATGTGGCCGCAGAGTGTCCGTTCGCTCGGCTCCGTCTTGCCGGTGAAGCTGTCAACGTGGTCCGCCAGGAACGTCTCTGCCAGCGACGCGTCGATGCGTCCCTTGTGCTCCGTCATGAGCTGTTCCCAGCGTTTGTGCCGCGCGTTGGCGCTGTTGCTCATGTCGGCCGTGTTGAAGCTCGTCTCTTCGGCCGCGAGCTTTGGATTGATGGGGTAATTCGAGCCGACGAAGTATCCGTCGGTCTTCCGTTCCAACGTGACGTTCTTCAGCCCGAGCTCGAGACTGGCGATCTCGTTCCGGTGCATGTCGGCGATCAGCCAGTCGTTGGCATAGCCGCCGTTGTTGCCGTCTTTGAAGATCTTCGCGACCTCGTCGATCGAGGTGCCGTACTGCATGGCCTTCCGGGCGCGCACGAACTCGGGGATTCCATTGCTGTCGTAGCCGGCGAACCCGCTGATCGTGGTCTCGGTGATCACGATTCCCGCATCGTTCATCCCGAAGTCGTCGCCGCTGTGGATGAGACCCGGCATGCCATCCATCAGCAGGCGGTGGCCGTGGGATGGAGCGATGTCGAACGCATACGCCCACCGTGCGCCGTCGGGATAGGAGCTCCAGTTGTTGTGTGCGACCACCGGCCGGCCGTCTTTCGTGTAGCTCCCGGTTGCGACGAAGGCACTGCAATGTTCGGCCGCCGTCACGGTGGACGGCGAGGAAATGCCGTGCTGCTTGTCATAGAACTCGACGTAATAGCTCCACTCGAGCTCGGCATTGATCGCCACGATGTCCCATAGATCGAGCGATCCGCCGTGCGCTTTCTGCCCGTCAGCGATCCCCTGCAGTTCCTCGCGGTATTCGCGCTCGATGTGCGGCCACAGGACGTCCCGGGACGCGTCCCGGAAGAACGCCCAGTCCTTGTGCGTGTCGTGGGTCAGTTCGAGCGCAAACATCCGCTGCACGTCGGCGATCTCCGGCGCCAGCAGGTAGCCGTGCTGGAACCCAATCTCGGCGGGCGTGCCCTCGAGATGCACGAACGTCCAGCTGTCCTGTGGTGGACGCCGATACGCATTCCGCAGGCGGACGTCAGCGCCGCGGCCGGTGATGCTGCCCGACATGGCGACGATCGAAAGCAGGGCGAGAAACACGAAGCGGCGCATCGTTCGACCCTCCGGATCGGCGCGCGGCGAAGGCGTAGCACGCGCAGGTGGCGTCAGTCTACGATGACGGCTGGCGATTTTCCACGCCAGTGACCTATTTTCGAGGGATCGCATGCGGATCGACTCACACCATCACTTGTGGCGTTACGTGCCGGCCGACTATCCATGGATTTCCGATCGCATGGCAGTGCTGAAACGCGACTTCCTGCCGGCGGATCTCGAAGCCAATCTCGCCGCCGCGCACGTCGATGCATCGGTCGCCGTCCAGGCCAGCCAGACAGTGGACGAGACGCGCTGGCTGCTCGAGCTCGCGCGCGCGCATTCCGCGATTCGTGGCGTCGTCGGCTGGGTGCCGCTCGTCGACCCGAAGGTCGAGGAGGTGCTGGCGCCGCTGGCCAGAGATCCGCATCTCCGCGGCGTGCGCCACATCCTGCACGACGAAAAAGATGACGAGTACGCGCTTCGAGACGACTTCAATCGCGGCATCGACCGTTTGCGATCGTTCCATCTCGTGTACGACGTCCTGATTTTCGCGAAGCACCTGCCGGTGGCAATCCGCTTCGTCGATCGGCACCCGGACCAACCCTTCGTCGTGGATCACATCGCCAAACCCGCCATTGCGGCGGATCGCTTTGACGTGGACTGGGCGCGCGGCCTCCGCGAGCTCGCGCGGCGGCCGCACGTCAGCTGCAAGCTCTCAGGCGTGGTGACCGAAGTACGCGACGCCACCTGGACACGCGACCTCATCGCACCGTACGTCGAGACGGCTCTCGAAGCCTTCGGACCGGAACGCTTGATGTTTGGAACGGACTGGCCGGTGTGCCTGCTACGTGCCAGCTATGCGGAGTGGACGGACACGGTCGCCGCGCTCATCGCGCGGCTGTCGGCGACGGAACAAGCGGCCATCTGGGGCGAAACGGCGAAGCGCGTGTACGGACTATAGCAAGGCTACTGGCTGCAGGCTACGGGCTACAGTCGTCGGTCGTGCCTGCGGCCTGCAGCCCGGAGCCTGAAGCCCACAGCGGGGCTCACAACAGCGAGCCCCGCAGAATGACCATCGCGACGCTGAAATAGATCACGAGTCCCGTCACGTCCACGAGCGTCGCGACAAAGGGCGCAGACGACGTCGCAGGATCGAACCCGAGCCGCCGTAACAGGAACGGGAGAAGCGCACCGACAAGCGTGCCCCAGAGCACGACCCCGATGAGCGCGAGTGCGACGGTGACGGCGACCAGCAGGTAGTGTGCGCCGTAGATGTGCGAGAACTGCGACCAGATCGTGATTCGAAGGAAACCGATCGACGCCAGGATCGCCCCGAGCGCCAGGCCTGCCAGGATCTCCCGGCGCATGACGCGCCACCAGTCGCCGAGCGTGACCTCTCCGAGTGCCAGCGCACGGATGACCAGCGTGGACGCCTGAGAGCCGGAGTTGCCGCCGCTGGAGATGATGAGCGGCACGAACAAGGCCAGCGTGACCGCCTTCGCGATCTCCGCCTCGAAGACCCCCATGGCCGTGGCGGTCAGCATTTCGCCCAGGAACAGTGCCGTGAGCCAGCCCGCGCGCTTCTGCACCATCCGGAAGAACGCGATTTCCATGTACGGTTCGTCGAGAGCTTCCGAACCGCCGATGCGCTGAATCGCCTCGGTCGCGGCCGTTTCCGCCACGTCGAGGACGTCGTCGATCGTGACGATGCCGATCAGCATGCCTGCCGTGTCGGTGACCGGCAGCGCCGATCGATCGTACTTCCGGAACATCGCGACCGCCGTCTGCTCGTCGTCGGTGGCCTTGAGCGCAACGAAGCTGCGATCCATCAGCGACGAGACACGATCGTCCAGCGGACGCAACAAAAATTCGCGGATGCGGATGTCGTCGATGAGCAGTCCCTGCTCGTCCACGACGTAGATGACGTTCAGCGTTTCACTGTCCTGACCGTGCGCACGGATGTAATCGAGCACCTCCCGAATTGTCCAGCTCTCTCGAACGGCCACGTACTGCGGCGTCATCAGACGCCCGATGGATCCTTCCGGATAGCCGAGCAGTGTGAGCGCGACGGCGCGTTCGGCCGGCGTGAGCAGGGCAAGCAGTTGTCTGGTGGCGGCGGCGGGCAGCTCCTCGAGGAATTCCGTTCGATCGTCGGGCGCCATGTTGTTCAGCAGCGCCGCGACGTCTTCCTGGGCCATCGCTTTCAGCAGGGCTTCCTGCGACTCGTACGACAGGTACTCGAACACGGCGGAGGCGTCTTTGCGCGGCAAGAGCCGGAAGACGACGACCTGGTCCTCGATCGAGAGATCGGTGAGGACCGACGCGAGATCGCTCGCGTGCCGGTTGCGAACCATGTCGCGTAGACGCGAGAAGTCGCGTGCGCGGACGACGGCCGCGAGTTCATCGGCCGGCCGTGCCACACGGCGAATCGCGTCCACCGCGTCATCGCGCTGCGGACCGCTTAGTTGTTGTTCCATCTGCGTGAGGGCTGCCCTGACCACGTCGTGATGATGCACGTGCGGGCCAACGGACTTGACCGCGTCGAGCCACAATCGATGAATGAGATCGAGATCGCCGGGCGAGAGTGCCGGCGGATGCGCGCCGAGATGGTAGGCGGCCGTCCGGCCGCTGTGATGGTGAATGACCAGCCGGACGTCCATCGCGTCGGCCGGCTGTGAGACCTGTTCCCAGGCCTCACCGAGGCGGCGCGCCTGCTCGTCGGCCGAGAGCGTCGACGACTCGCCGACGAATACTTCGGAGGATCGCAGCCGCGAGATCGTTGCGGCGAACGCGTCGAAGACGCTCTGCGCCGGAACGATCAGCAGCCGCACGGGGCGGTGATACCGCTCGGCAAGGGCGACGACCTGCGAG
>JBKPMA010000555.1:0-7432 GCA_046731935.1 Acidobacteriota bacterium | reverse complement strand
AGGCAGTAGACACGGCGAGCAAGCGGCTGATCTTCGAAGTGGTCCTCAGCGAAGACCAGGGCAACTTCAAGTTCGGCAAGGCTGAACTCCCCGATCAGGCGAAGGCCCAGATCGACGACATGATCTCGAAGCTCAAGGCCGATCCGAAGAACATCTTCATCGAGATCGAAGGCCACACCGACAACGTCGGCTCAACCAAGTTCAACGAGGAGCTCGGTCAGGAGCGCGCGGATTCGGTCAAGCGCTACCTCTATGAGGCGCATCAGGTGCCCTTGCACAAGATCAACGTGATCAGCTACGGCGAGGCCAAGCCGGTTGCGCCGAACAACACCAAGGACGGCCGCGCCCAGAACCGCCGCGTCGTCATCAAGGTGCTCGCGTAAGATTCGCCAGGTCTGACGCTACGACGAGAGGCAGGCCGCCCAACGGCGGTCTGCCTCTTACCTTGTACGTGTAGGGCCCGAGGGCCTGAGGGCTCGAGGGTCTTGGGGCACGGGCTTCAGGTGAGGGCCCGAGGGCGAGAGGGTTAGAACCCGAACTGCACTCCGAGCTCAATGCGGCGCGCTGGTCCTGACGAAAGCGGCGTGCCGACCGCAAAGGGCGATCGCAGGCTGCCGGCAAAGCTCTGGTAGTTCACGCGATTGAGCACGTTGTACGCCTGCCCGTAGATCTCGACGCTGTACCGCCCAGCATTCGGATCCCCTGGACCAAACATCCGCGCACCGTCGCCGCCGCCGCCGGGTCCGCCGGGGCCGCCGCGCATACGAATCGGACCGCCGCCCGGGGGCATCCCCTGCGGACCGCCCGCACGGGGCGGACCGAAACTGAACGTGCGCCCCAGGCGCGTGTTGAGATTCCAGACCGTACTCCCGCGTGCGCTGTTCCTGCCGACGCCGGCCGGCCGATCGTTGCTGACCGAGTCGCCGTTGTTGTCGAGGCCTGTGATGATGTTGTAGGGCAGCGCGGAGTTGAACTGCGACGTGATGAACGTCCGCAGCTTCAGCGGAAGCCCGAAGCTCGCAATCGCAAAGAGCCGGTGCCTCGCATCCTGCAGCGACGGTCCGTAGTCCACATCGGGATGCAGGCTGTCCGACGGAAGCGACATCGCCGAGTCGGCGGAGTTCTTCGTGGACGACAGGATGTAGTTGAGGCCGAACAGCAGTCGGCGCTGCGGCTGCGACCAGTTCACGTTGACCTGTAAGCGATCGACGGCCAGGTGGCCGGCACTTTCAACGGTCGTGACCGTGCCGAGATCCTCGTCGGGCCGTGGACCCGCGGGCGACGACGGCGCATTCGTGTTGACGGACCGGAGTTGCGAGAGGCTTCGCTGCACCATGTAGCTTGCCTGCACGCGAAGGTTGTCCCAGTTACGTTCGACGCCGACGGAGGCCTGCGAGAGATGCGGCATGCGCAGCCCTGACGCCGCGGCAACGAGGCTGGGAGGCAGCACGCTGGCGAGCGCGCCGTCGTACGGATCCGGATACCCCGGACGCAGGATCACCAGATCGCTCTGGTTGACGCCGTTCACGAGCAGCGTCTGCTCGTACACCGACGAGTCATACCAGTCGTTGAAGATGCCCCACCCCCCGCGCACCGTCCACTTCGACGGCGCCCACGTGAACCCGACACGCGGTGCGAGATTCAGCTTGTCTCCGAGCGTGTTCTGCAGCTCCTGGCGGACGCCGAGGCTCAACGAGAGCTTCTTGGAAAGTGTCCAGTCGTCCTGCGCGTACACGCCCAGCTGGTATTGCGCGAAGTTGATGGGCGTACCGCCCTGCCGCTGCCGATACGTATTGGCCAGCCCGATGACGTATGCGTTGTTGCTCGCGAAGGTAAACGTCCCGTTCGAGTTCTGCAGGTCAGACGAATCGTACCAGTAGCTCTCGAGCTGCAGGCCCGCACGCACCGCGTGCTTCTTGCTGAACGAGAAATCCATGTTGTCGTCGACTTCGAACGCATGCGTGGTCCGGTCACTCTGTTGGCCGGCGCCACCCGTCGAGAACGACTCCACCACGATGACCGCCGGCGCCGCCGAGAGCGATCCCGTCGTTGCCGTATCGCCGGAGTACTGGACCTTGAGCTCGTTGGCGACCTTCGGCGCAACGAGGCCATTCAGCGATCCGCGGACGACGGTCTCCTTCGTGTCGCGGTGATACGCGCGCGACGGCAGATCGAAATCGCCGACACCGAGGTTGCGGCGCTCGTCGTCGTGGTGCTGTCCTTCGACCATGAGCGATTGTCTGGCCGTCAGCGCATGCTCCACGCGCACGACAATGTTCGAGATGTCTGAAGGGCGGCGCACCTGTCCGACAATGCTCTGGTCGGGTGTTTGCGCGTTGATCGTCTTCGAGTCGTACGAGAAGTTGCCGTCGGTCGAGACCGCGAGTGACGTCTTGTTCTTGATCAGCGGACCGTTGAAGTTGAGACCAACCCGCCGGTACTGCTCCGGTCCGAGGCGCGGCGCGAAGGCGTTCCGCGCGTTGAGTGATTCGTCGCGGAAGCCGAACGACGACATGCCGCGCCAGGCGTCGGTGCCAGGTTTGGTGAAGATGTCGATGCCGAAGCCGCCCGCATCATGGTTCTCGGCGGCGTACGAGTTCATGCGAAACCGAATCTGGCGGATCTGACTCTTGGGCGGCATCTGGCCGCCGCGGAACCCGTTGATGCGCATCACCGCGCCGGGTCCTGCCATCTGCTGGAGCATCTGCTCCAGCTCGTCGGGATCGTCGGGCAGTTCGGCAATCTGCCGCTCGTCGAGAGTGCTCACGAACGAATTGCCCTGGCGATCCGCCTCGTCCTGCCGGACGACGATCTCGGCGCTGATGCTCGCGAGCGGCAGTTGCAGGCTCACCGCGTTCGCGCCTTTCTTGAGCACGAGTGGTCCGCGGTACGACTGAAAGCCGTCAGCCGCAACGCTCAGCTCGCCGGGACCGTCGGGGAGCGCCGCAAACGCCGCGACGCCCCGTGCGTCGACCGCGAGCGTGTGCGCCGCGCCCGCGCTGTCAACGAACGTGACGCTGGCAATGACGAGCGCCGCGCCGGTCTGATCCTGGACCGTGAGTCTTAGATCCGCGGACGAGGACGACGGCGCAGCGGCACCCGTCGCGACGCCGGCACCGAGCAGCAGAATCGCCAGCCAGCTCAGAACACGCATTCGTAGTCGGCGCCGCGCTTACTTCTTGACGAACGTGTCCGGCTTCATCTTCGGGTTCACCTTGTACTGCGCGATCGTCCACTCTTCGGTGGCCTTCCCGTCCACGCTTTGCGTGATCGTGTGTGGCAGCATCACGCCATCGACCTTCTTGTAGTCGGCAAGGCGCACTTCGAAGGTGACCTCCTGGGGAGGCTCTGTCATGCGGCGGCGGATCTCTTCTTGTGATGGCGCTGCCGGCGGCTGTCCGCCGATCTGCGGGCCGGTGTTGGGTCCGCTTGGTCCTGGCGAGTTCGGGGCGGCGCCGCCGGTTGGCGGGGGGCCTTCGGCGGGTGGGCCACCGGCTGGGGGGCCGCCCGCGGGCGGTGCGCCGCTGTTGTTCGGACCGCGCCGCTGCGTGAAGAAGCGCGGCAGCGTGCCCTTGTAGGAGAGCATCAGCGGCAGGTGTGACTGCTGATCCAGGAAGAGCCGCATCGGCGGTACACCCTCCGGCTTCACTTCGAGCACGTCGGCCTTGCCATCCGCGGCTTCGGCGGTGCCGACGTAGCTGACGGGCGCGTCGGTCCGCATCAACCAGATGAGCATGTAACGGCGAAGGTCGCCCTCGAGCCGGCGCTGCTGCATCTGCCTGAAGCGCGCCCGATCTTCTTCAGTGGGTGCTTGTCCATTCGGGCCGCCCGGTCCGCCCGGCGCTCCCGCGCCGGCCGCGCGGGCCATGAATCCGCCGCCACCGCGATTGGTCGAGTCCTCCCAGAACTCGCCAGCGTTGAGGGCGACGACTCGGCTGAAGCTCGGTCCGCCGGCAAACCCCATGTCATCGGTTCGCTTCAACTTGTCGGGCGGCATCAGCTCGATGGTGGTTTCGCCGGTCATTTCGCGCTCGCCCAGCATGCGGCGGAAGTCACCCGTCGCCGACAGCGCCTTCACGGCGTCGACTTTCTCACCGCCGAGCGCGACGCGCGCCGCAACGAGCAGCTCGGCGGCCTGGTTATCGTCCGCCGCCATCGCCGGAGCGGCAGCCGCCAGAATCGCGGCCGCGAGCAGGAACACCAGTGACTTCATGGGACCCTCGAACAGGGAGGCGCCGGCCACAGCGCCCTACGACTCAGTCGCCGGCAGCCAGTTATTAAATCCTTCCGCCCCAGCCGAGATCGTTAAGGGGAGGCAAAGTCATTGTTAAGCCTGTAAACAGCCCGGATTCAAGAAATTTCTGTGATTCGCCGCGTGGTATTCTCCGGCCGTGCGCCGCACCCTGACGCGCCCCTCCGCGCTGACCGCGCTGGTGGCAGGCATGCTGATCCTGCTACCGGTGCTCGCCTTCCTTCAGTACCGCTGGCTCGGCCAGTTGAGTGACGCGGATCGCGATCGCATCGAACGCAGTCTGAAAGTGACGACGACGGCGTTCGTCCAGCAAATCGACTCGGAGCTCGCGCGCGCGTACGTCTCCCTGCAACTCGATGCGGCGACCGTACGGCAGCGGGCGTGGGCTGGCTACGCGGATCGCTATGCGTTCTGGCGCGCGGCCGCGAACGAGCCGGCGTTCGTGACGGATGTATTCCTCGTCGTGCCCGATCCCGCGCGTCCGGAGGTGCTTGCCATTTCGCGCTGGTCGGTCGATCGGCGCACGTTCAATCCGACCGAGTGGCCTGCCGATCTCGCTGCCGTGCATGCGCGTCTCGACCTGGAGCACGCAGACTTCGAACACAACCCCGAGCGCGTCTTCGGGCGCCCGGGGACGGTGCTCACCGAGAATGGCCGCACCCTGGTCATTCCGTTCTCGCAGCTGGCGCCTCTGCCAGCTGATGGCAACGCGCGCGTCGAGCCCGCCTTCGGCTTCACGATCGCGCAGCTCGATTTGAGTGTCCTCGAGCGTCGCATCGTGCCCGAAGCCGTCGTCCGCCACTTCGGTCCGCACGGCGCCGACTCCTACCACCTCGCGATCGTGTCGCGCGACGCGTCGGAACGCGTGGTGTACGAATCGCAAGCCGGCGACGCAGCCGTCCTCCGCACACGCGCGGACATCGATCAGCCGTTCTTCGGCCTCGGACCGGATCAATTTCCGCTGCTCCGCCAGGCGGCGACGACGATGCGGACGGTGCAAAACCCGGATGGGCGCGACTCGAGAGGCAGTGTGTTCGTGGGAGTCTTCGGGCGCCGCAATCCGTCCGCCGCCGATCGGCCGCCGCCCGCCGGCGACGGGTCGCGTTGGCGCCTGCTCGTCGGGCATCGCGCCGGATCGCTCGAGGCCGCGGTCGCTCAGGTACGGCGGCGAAACCTTGCGTTGAGTTTCGGGATTCTCGTGCTGATGGGGATCAGTGTCGGGCTGATCGTGATCGCCGCGCGGCGCGCGCAGCGGCTGGCGCGGCAGCAACTCGAATTCGTCGCGGGCGTTTCGCACGAGCTGCGCACGCCGGTCGCGGTCATTGGATCGGCGGCCGACAATCTTGCCCATGGCGTCGTGCAGGATGCTGCCCGCGTCAAACAATACGGCGCCACGATCGGTACCGAGGCCAGGCGCCTGGGTGAGACCGTCGAGCGCGTGCTGGAGTTCGCTGGCATCCAGTCGGGCGTTGTCCGTCAGCCGACCGCCATCGCGCCCGTGGCGCTGGTGGAACAAGCACTCGCCGCGTCGTCGCGTCTCCTCAACGAGGCGCAGGCCACAGTTGAAACGACGTACGGTCCTGATGTTCCTGACATCAACGGCGATCCCGCCGCGTTGCGCGCCGTGGTCGAGAATCTCATCGCGAACGCCGTCAAGTACGGCGGCCAGCACGCGTGGGTCCACGTGAGCGTCTCGAGCGGGCTCGCGAAGCGGCGCGGAGAAGTCCTCATTCGCGTCGAGGATCGCGGTATCGGCATTCCAGCTGCGGAACAGGCACGGATCTTCGAGCCGTTCTTCCGCGGCGCGGACGCACTCACGCGCCATATCCACGGCAACGGTCTCGGTCTGAGCATCGTCAAGCGTGTCGTGGAGGCTCACGGGGGACGCGTGTCGGTCGTGAGCACGCCAGGCACCGGCAGCACGTTTACCGTGCACCTGCCCGTGCTGCGCCAGACGGAGCACGAGCGCGCGACGCGTGACGTGCAGGGCAGGGCCGTGAGGGCCGACGCGCGGTGAAGCGGCTGCTGCTCGTCGAGGATGAACCCGGCCTCGTTCTGACCCTGACAGATCGTCTGACAGCGGAAGGCTACGCGGTGACGTCAGTCGGCGACGGCAACGTCGCCGTGGACGAAGCGCTCCGCGAGCCATACGACATCGTCGTACTCGACGTCATGCTGCCGGGACGCGACGGATTCGAGGTGTGCCGCGCCGTGCGGCAGCAGGGCATGCGGGCCCCCATCCTGATGCTGACTGCGCGGGGTCAGCTCGTCGACCGCGTCGTCGGTCTCAAGCTGGGCGCCGACGACTATCTCGTCAAGCCCTTCGAGATGGCGGAGCTGCTCGCGCGGCTCGAGGCGCTGCTTCGCCGGGTGCCGCGCACGGCGGCGCAGGCCACCGATCAGTTTCGTTTCGGCGACATCGTGATAGACACGCGCCGTACTGAAGTCACGCGCGACGGCGCGCTCGTGGAGCTGTCGGCTCTCGAATTCAAGCTGCTGCGTTACTTCGTGGAGCATGCGGGCGCGACGTTGTCGCGGGACGAGCTCTTGAACGAGGTGTGGGGCTACGATGCGATGCCGTCCACGCGGACCGTGGATGTGCACGTCGCGTGGCTGCGGCAGAAGCTCGAAGAGAATCCCCGCCGGCCGCAGTACATCCTCACCGTTCACGGGCTCGGATATAAGTTCGCAGGTTAGGCCCGACGCATTGCACCGCGACTACGCAGAGGCAGCTTTCGGTCAGCTGCCTTTGGCGATGAGCTGTTCGACGGCGTCGGCGAAGCTGTCCACTTCGTCGAGCGTCGTATACACGTTCGGCGTGATCCGCAATCCCTGAAACTCGTCGTGCTTGATGGGTGTCACGAAGATGCGGCGCGACGTCCAGAGTTGATCCGCCACCTTCACCGGATCGGCGCCTGTGATGGAGAGATTGCCGAGGGCGCAGGCTTGTGCGGGATCGAAGCTCGTGAGCACACGCGCCTGCGGATGGTGCTCGAAGCGGCGCGCCCACCTGTCTTTGAGGAATCGCAGCCGCGCCGCCTTCCGCTCGGCGCCGATCGCGAGGTGGAACTCGAGCGCCTCGGCGATCGCATTGTGTGCCGCCGCCGGATGCGTCCCGATCTCTTCGAACTTGCGGATGTTGTCGGTCAGCTTGACGTTCGTCGGCGTGAGCGGCCAGAC
>JBKPMA010000554.1:0-6009 GCA_046731935.1 Acidobacteriota bacterium | reverse complement strand
GCCGAGCATCCTGTACGCAATGGAGAACAGCAGCGGTCTGTTCGCTTCGAAGGCCGATTCGCTCCAGTCAGTTGTGGTCACGGATCACCTCGCACAGACGTTCCTACCTTAAGACGAACGAGGCGCGATTTTTGTGACAACGGCTCCGCTCGGCGCGTGATGTCACGGGATGGCTCCTCATTCGTCTTACTGGCAGGAGGCAAGACATATGAAACCTCGAATCGATCTGATGCACGTGAACCCCGGAGTGGTCCAGTCGATACTCGGCCTCGAGCGCCAGGTCAGCAAAGCGCGCTTCGATCGCAAGCTCCTCGATCTCGTCCGGATGCGTGCCTCGCAAATAAACGGATGTGCCTACTGCCTCGACATGCACAGCAAGGATGCCCGCGCCGAGGGCGAAACCGAACAGCGGCTGTTCGGCCTCGACGCATGGCGAGAGACGCCGTACTACTCGGACCGGGAGCGCGCCGCGCTGGAATGGACAGAGGCGCTGACGCTCGTCGCTGAGAGCCACGTCCCAGACGACGTGTACGAGCGTGTACGGACGCAGTTCTCGGAAGACGAGCTGGCGCATCTGAGCCTGGCGATTGTCGCCATCAATGGGTGGAATCGGCTGAACATCGCAGCTCGCACGGTGCCCGGCACCTACGTGCCCGGCAGCTTGAAGCAGCTGCACGCTGAAGCGGGCGTTTCAGCCTGACGCGGACGATCGGTTGGGCGCACCGATGCGCCGCGTTGCGCGCGGATGTCCTTGCGAATCGCGCGCGATAATGTTGAAGCATGGACACGATCGACTGGCTCCTCGATTCCGATCCAGCCATCCGCTGGCAGGCGATGCGGGATCTCACGGATGCGTCGCCGCAAGCGATCGCCGCCGAACGTGCGCGCATCACACACGAAGGGCTTGGACCCGACATCCTCGCGTGCCAGGGAGCAGACGGCGCATGGCATCGGCCCGATGAACCTGACGGGCTGCCAACGGTCTTCACCGCCCAGTTGCTGCGCGCCACGGGTGCCGACCCCGCCGACCCGAAGATTGCTGCGGCGATCGGACGCGCTGCGACAGGCTTCCGCTGGCACGAGGAGTTCGGAGCCAAGCCCTTCTTCGACGGAGAGGTCGAGCCCTGCATCAACGGCGGTGCGCTCGCAATCGGCTCCTACTTCGGCCGGCCCTCTGAAAGCCTCGCACAGCGTTTACTGAGTGAGCAGCTTGCCGACGGCGGCTGGAACTGCGACGCACCCAAGAGCACGCGGTCGTCGTTCCACACCACGATCTGCGTGCTGGAAGGTCTGCTCGAATACGAACACGCTGCGGGCGCCACTGATCAAACGGCCCTAGCCCGGCAGCGAGCCGAGGAATACCTGCTCGAGCGCCGCCTGTTCCGGCGTCTCTCGAACGGCGAGGTCGCGCATCCGGCGTTCCTGACCTTCGCGTTTCCGCCACGCTACGAGTACGACATTCTCCGCGCACTCGACTACTTCAGGGCGGCGGGTGCGCGGCCCGACCCGCGTATGGACGAAGCCCTCGGCATCGTCGACGGCAGGCGTCAGCCGGATGGACGCTGGCTGCTCGACCGCGCGCATCACGAGGCGCTCGCGATTCCGCTCCCGTTCGGCGAGTCGGCCGGCGAGCCGAGCCGCTGGAACACCCTGCGGGCGCTGCGAGTGCTCCGATGGTCCGGCAGAAAGTGAGCGGGGTATCGGAAGCGGGCGCCGCACGAATCTCCGCGTGATTGGCCCTGATCACGCACATCTCACAAAACGGTCAGCGCTCCCTGACGACTTCGGTGTCTCTGAAAGCCCATGCTCGGCGCGGAGGCACCGGGCATGGAAACGCTTCGGCCACATACCATCGCACATCACAGCACGATCCAGGTCGAGTCGCGACATCCGACGCAGTTCATCGACCTGACTGACGAACTGGAGGCACTCGTCAGGACCGCCGGGGTTCTCACCGGCCTCGTCAACGTTCAAAGCCTTCACACCACCGCTGCCATCGTCGTGAACGAACACGAGCCGCTGCTGCTGGCCGACGTGACCGCGATGCTGGAGCGGCTGGTCTCGCAAGAGACCGTGTACCGACACGACATCGTCAGCCTTCGAGGCGCCAACTGCGTGCTCGGGGAGCGGCCCAACGGTCACTCGCACTGCCGCGCCTTGCTGCTCGCGCCGTCGACGTGCCTGAACGTCGTCGAGGGGCGGCTTCGCCTCGGACGCTGGCAGCGTGTCTTTCTCGTCGAGCTCGACGGCCCGCGGACGCGCGAGATCTCGGTTCTGCTGATGGGTGGGAGCGAGTTGTGAAGGTCAAGCTCATACTCCCGGCATTGACCGAAGCGACCAGCCCGCTCTGGCGGCCGATCAAGTATTCGCTGTTCCCACCGTTGGGCCTTGCCACGCTCGCCGCGTACCTGGACGAGGATGACGATGCCGAGATCCAGGACGAGCACGTCGAACGCCTTCGGCTCGACGACGAACCGGACCTCGTCATCATCCAGGTCTACATCACGTCTGCCTATCGCGCGTACCGCATCGCGGATCACTATCGCCGTCGCGGCGCGTATGTGGTCCTGGGCGGCCTGCACGTGACGTCGCTGCCGGAGGAAGCCGCCGCTCATGCCGATGCGATCTTCCTGGGGCCTGGCGAAGATGTCTGGCCGCAGTTCCTGAGCGACTTCCGGCGCGGACATCCACAGCGTATGTATCGATCAGCAACGAGGACGCTCGCCGGCGTGCCGCCTATCCGGAGGGACCTGATCAAGCGGCACCTCTATCTCGTTCCCAATTCCATCGTCGTGTCGCGCGGGTGCCCGCACGTGTGCGATTTCTGCTACAAGGAAGCGTTCTTCGAAGGCGGACGCTCGTTCTATACGCAGACCGTGGACGCCGCGCTTGCCGAGATCGATCGCCTGCCCGGACGGCACTTGTACTTCCTGGACGATCATCTGTTTGGCGACCGCCGTTTTGCGGGGCAGCTCTTCGACGGCATGCGCGGCATGGGCCGCCTCTGGCAGGCGGCCGGCACTGTGAACGCGGTTCTCTCACCCGGCCTGCTCGAACAGGCTGTTGCGGCGGGGCTGCGAAGCCTCTTTGTCGGCTTCGAGTCGCTCTCCGCGGCCAATCTGCTCGAACAGCGGAAGTTTCAGAATCTGCGCCGCGACTACGCCGCGGCGATTCGACGGCTGCACGGCCTTGGCGTGATGATCAATGGCAGCTTCGTCTTCGGGATGGATGCCGATGATGGCGATGTCTTCGCGCGTACCGTGGAATGGGCAATCGAGCACGGCATCGAAACGGCGACGTTCCACATTCTGACGCCGTATCCCGGCACGGCACTCCACAAGCGGCTGACGGTGCAGGGCCGTATCACGAGTACCGACTGGGACCTGTACGACACGCGGCACGCCGTGTTCCAGCCGGCGCGCATGACTCGCGAAACGCTCGAAACCGGCTACTGGACGGCGTATCGCGACTTCTACCGGTGGGGATCGATCGTTCGCAGCGCGTCCGCGCACGACGAGGTCATCTCGGGCGTGCGGCACTTCGCCTACGCCGCCGGCTGGAAGAAGTTCGAACCGCTCTGGGACATGGTGATTCGCGCGAAGAAGGCGGGCATGATGCTGCCCGTGCTCGAGGCCATCCTGAGTGAGTTCGGACGCCGCACGAGCCATGGCGCCGCGGGCGCTCGCCGGGCTGGTACGGAAAGCTGTACACTCGTCACACCCCAGCCAACGTAACGTCTATCAATCGATCGATGTGAGTGTGAGGAGATCCATGAAGCATCTCGTGAGCGCGGCTCTGCTCTTGACACTGATGGCGCCGGACGCCAGGGCCCAGGTCAACGCGGGCCTGCAGAAAGCCGAGCCGACACTGCCGTTCACGATGACGAAGGTGGCGACGTTCAACCTGCCCTGGCGCATCGCGTTCCTGCCCGACGGCCGCATGATCATCACCGAGAAGCCCGGCCCGGTGTGGCTCGTGACGCCGCAAGGCACGAAAACGCGCATTGCCAACACGCCGGCGGTGCTGCACGAGGGGCAGGGCGGCATGCTCGGTGTCTTCCTGTCGCCTCACTACGCGACCGATCAGTTCATCTATCTCACGTACGCGGAACCCGGCGACTACGGGTCGAGTCTGGCGCTGGCGCGCGCACGCCTCGTCATTGCCGATCGGACCGCGAGTCTGGAAGGGCTCGAGGTCATCTGGCGGCAGATGCCCAAGGGCAAGGGTGGTCAGTTCGGGGCCGCGATCGCCTTTTCTCCGGACGGTCAGTATCTCTATCTCACCGTCGGAGAGCGTCAGCGGTTTACGCCGGCGCAGGATCCGAACCAGGCGCTCGGCAAGATTCTGCGGTTGACGCTCGACGGCAAGCCGGCACCGGGTAATCCCATGGACGGAAAGACCGGAGCGTCGAGCGTGCCCTTGATCGATCCGCCTGAGGACACGGAGAGAGCGAAGAACGCGCGGGTCCTCGGCACGTACACGTTCCCTGGACCCAACCTGGCGCCTGCCGAAACGTGGGCCACCGGATTCCGCACGCCGTACGGCCTCGCGTTCGCGCCCGACGGACGGCTATGGGAAGCGGAACACGGCCCGATGGGCGGCGACGAATTGAACCTGGTCGAGCCCGGCAAGAACTACGGCTGGCCGCTCGTGTCGTACGGGATCAACTACGACGGAGTGCCGATTCCGACTCCAGACACGCGGCCGGATCTGACCGGGCCAGTCATCTATTGGGTTCCGGTCATCGCGCCTGGCAATCTGATGTTCTACAACGGCGCGATGTTCCCGCAGTGGAATGGCTCCGCCTTGATCAGCGGGCTCAACCAGACACTCACTCGCGTCGTGTTCGATGGCCAGGGCGGCGCCAAGACGGCTGAGCGCTGGGACATCGGGTGGCGGGTTCGCGACGTCGAGGTCGCGTCTGACGGCGCGCTGTGGATGATCGAGGACGGAAATCCAGGACGATTAGTCCGCGTGACCCCGAAGTAAGTTCGAGTCGGGTATCTCCCTTGCACGGCCGATCGAGTGCGCAGCTCACGTACGCCGTGTGCCGGTGTGCCGTTGCGGGGGAGGTCTTGGATGTCCTGGTCGCGACTCATCAGCTGTTCGGTGGGGCTTGGTCTTCTGGCGGTCGGAGCGGCGGCGCAGCAACCGCAGCAGCCCAGCACGTCCACGCCATCCGCCCAGGCCCAGACGATGCCCCGCGGCAATGTCGAGCACGGCCGGTACATTGTCGAGAACATCGCCATGTGCGTGGAGTGCCACTCCGAGCGCGATCATGACGGCAAGATCATCGAAGCCACCCGATTCCATGGAGGCCCCATCCCGGTGAGGCCGCCGTGGGCGAACGACTGGGCCGTCCGGGCGCCGCGGAATGCCGGCCTACCCGAGTACACCGACGAGCTCGCGATGCGACTGCTGACGCAGGGCGCCATCGATCGCCGCGGCGTCCAGCTGCGGCCTCCGATGCCGCGCTTTCACATGACGCCGCAGGACGCGGCGGATGTGATCGCCTTCATGCGATCCCTCAAGTAGTCTCGTCGGCGCAGCGTATAAATCAGATCCGTCGAAACACTGGGTTGAGCAGCGTCCTCAGCGCCAGCCGACCACGGTGCAAGCGGATCTTGACTGCGTTCGGTGTGATACCAAGCTGCGCAGCCACCTCCTCTGTCGAGCACTCCTCAATGTCTCGGAGCAGGATCACGATGCGCGACGACTCCGGCAGTGCGTCGATCGCTCGCCGCACCTGAGATCGGACCTCGTCGCGCAGCAGGCGATCCAAGCCCGGCCTGCGCCATTCGTCGATCTCGGCCGCGTGCTGGCCGTCTGCGTCGAACACCGGCAGCAGGTCCTCGATCGAGGTCTCCGGTTTTCGCTGGCGCGAGCGCAGCTTCATCAAGGCCGCGTTCACGACGATGCGATACAGCCAGGTCGCGACCGTGCTGCGTGCCTCGAAGCGCGAGAGACTGCGGAATGCCAGCAGAAAGCCTTCCTGCACGGCATCCCGCG
>JBKPMA010000553.1:0-4635 GCA_046731935.1 Acidobacteriota bacterium | reverse complement strand
GTGGTGGACCGGTCGACGTCACCGGCCGTTCCGGGGGGTCGCAACTCATTATAATGACGCAATGCTCGCGTTGCGGTTCGCCGCCGCCCTGGCCGTCGCCGTCTGGCTGGGTGGTCTGGTGACGATCGCGAGCGTCGTCGCGCCGTCGGCGTTCGCGGTGTTATCCACACACGACGCGGCGTCACTCGTTGGCGAGACGCTGAGGCGGTTCCACCTCGTGAGCTATGGCGCCGCCGCCGTCGTCCTGGCGGCGTTCTTCGTGATGGCCGCGCTCGGTCCGCGGCCGCGCGCCTTCGGATTGCGACTCGCGACCGTCATCGCCATGCTCGTGGCGACGCTGGCGTCGGGTCTGTGGATCGACCGGCGGATCGCGGCACTTCGGGACGCGATTGCAGCGCCCGTCTCGTCGCTGCCGGCGGACGATGCGAGGCGGATCACGTTCGGCCGGTTACACGGACTGTCAACCGTGCTGATGGCGTTCACGGCGGTCGGCGGCGTACTGCTGCTGTACCTCGACGCTCGAGACTCGCGAACATGACGCATCGCATCACGCTCATTGCCGGCGACGGCATCGGCCCGGAAGTGAGCGAGGCCGTCCTTCGAATTCTCAAGGTGGCCGGTCTCTCGATTGAGTGGGACGCGTGCGAGGCGGGTGTGCTCGCCTTTGAACGCCACGGGACGGCGCTGCCCCTCGAGCTCCTGGATTCGGTGCGGAAGAACAAGGTCGCGCTGAAGGGTCCGGTGACTACGCCCATCGGCGAAGGATTCACGTCCGTCAACGTCGGACTCCGCAAGGCGTTGGAGCTCTTCGCGAACGTCCGTCCGGTCTGGTCGATCGATGGCGTCAAGTCGCGCTACTCGGGCATCGACCTCGTCATCGTGCGCGAGAATACCGAAGATCTGTACTCAGGCCTGGAGCACGAAGTCGTCCCCGGTGTCGTCGAGAGCCTCAAGGTGATCTCGGAAGTGGCGTCCACGCGCATCGGGCGGTTCGCGTTCGACTACGCGCGGCGCCATCAACGCAAGCGCGTCACCGCGGTGCACAAAGCCAACATCATGAAGCTGGGCGACGGACTGTTTTTGAAGTGCGTCCGTGCGGTGGCCCGCGAGCACGCTGACATCGCGTACGACGAGCGGATTGTCGATGCCGCCTGCATGCATCTGGTGATGAACCCGAACCAGTTCGATGTGCTCGTGCTCCCGAATCTGTACGGCGACATCGTGTCGGACCTGTGTGCCGGGCTCGTCGGCGGACTTGGCGTTGTGCCTGGCGCAAACCTCGGGACAGAGATTGCGGTGTTCGAGGCCGTTCACGGCAGCGCTCCAGATATCGCGGGAAAGAATCTCGCGAATCCGACGGCCCTCCTGTTGTCGGCGCTCATGATGCTGCGGCACATCGGCGAAAGCGCAGCGGCCGATCGCATCATGCAGGCCCTCGGACGCGTCCTCTCCGCCGGCACCACGGTGACGCGCGATCTCGGCGGCACGGCCAGTACGACCGAGTTCACGTCGGAAGTGTGCAGGCAGATCGAACGTTAGGACGGCTGAAAACCATGCCACGCGACGCTATCGCCGACGACGACATCACGCGCGCCGTGCTCGCGCGCGACGAAGTGGTCCGGTATCTGCAGGGCAGTCACGGTGACACGGGCCCCGAAGCGCTCGACCGGGTGCACGCGTACCTCGAGGAGCTGAAGACAACCCAGCGGTATCCCATCTACAAGGCGCTCAAGCACCCGCTCTACCCGATCCTGCGGAAGATCGAGCGCCATGCCGAGCACATCGAGATCGTCGAGAACGCCACGCGGGCCGGCCGCGTGATCTACGCCTCCAACCACCGCAGCCATCTCGACTATCTCATCGAACCGCTCGCGCTCGAGGATGCCAACATCCGCCCGCCCATCATTGCGGCGGGTATCAATCTTTTCGGCGGACCGCTCGGACTCATTCACCGGCACGTGACCGGCGCGATGCCGATTCGCCGCAATACGAAAGATCCGGCGTACCTGATTACGCTGAAGGCCTATGTTGCCGAGCTCCTCCGCCGCCACGACCTGATGTTCTACATCGAGGGCGGACGCAGCTACAGCGGGGAGCTGAAATCGCCGAAGACAGGCCTGCTGCACGCTGCACTCCAGGCCGAGCCGCAGCGCATGGTCATCGTCCCGACGGCGATTGCCTACGACCTGGTGATTGAAGACTTCATCCTCTCGCGTCAGAAGGTGAAGCGATCGCAGAGGCCGTTCGCGCGCGAGCTGGCCGAGATGGTCCGGTACGCCGTCGGATACCGCTCGCGAGCGATCACGACGTTCGGTGCGCCAATCGCCGTTGATGGATGCGACCCGTTGTCGCGTCGAGACGTCCTCGACCTGGCCCATCGAATCATCGACACCATCGGTCATCTGGTCAAAGTGCTGCCGACGGCGCTCTTCGCCAGCGCGCTCAAGCGATCGATGGGACGCCGCGAAGCCGTGGTCCGCGCAGAAGCGATCGCCGACAAGCTGCGCGCCGCGAATGCCAACCTGGGGTTCACCGACGTGCGCGAGGCCATGGATCGCGCCGCTCGGCTGTTCGAGGCGCGCGGCATCATCGTGATCGAGGAGGGACGCTTTCGCATCCGCGAACGCCACGTGCTGCGCTACTACGCTCGGACGATCGATCACCTGCTGCCGGTGCCTCCGGATCAGACCCACTGATGCTGGGCGCGTTCTCGAAGGCCTTCTTCCACACGCTGTCACAGAGCGGCACCCTCAAGCGACTGGCATCCCGCTACGGCATGTCGGGAGCGGGGGGATTCGCGCGCCGCTTCATCGCCGGTGAGACGCTGCACGAGGCGATCGACGCCGCCCGCGTCGTCGAGGCACGCGGCCTCGCGCAGACGCTCGACTACCTCGGCGAGAGCGTCTCCACTTTGGACGAAGCCGACGCCGCCACGCGCGAGTATCTGACGATGATCGACGCGATCGTCGCGGCCGGCATAGGACGCAACATTTCGCTGAAGCTGACGCAGCTCGGGCTCGATGTTGACGAAGCGCAGTGTCTGGCCCACCTACGCACCATCGTGTCTGCCGCGGCGCCCAGAGAGTGCTTCGTGCGGATCGACATGGAGAACTCACCGTACGTCGATCGGACGCTCACCATCTTCGAGACGCTGTGGCGCGAAGGCCTGCGGAACGTCGGCGTCGTGATTCAGGCGGCGCTGCGCCGAAGCGAACAGGATCTCGAGCGCGTCATGGCGCTTGGCGCGCGCGTGCGCCTGGTGAAGGGGGCGTACAAAGAACCAGCGGATCTCGCCTGGCAACGGAAGGCTGACGTCGACGAGGCCTTCGTCCGGCTGACAGGACGTCTGCTCGCCAGCGGCACGTTCCCGGCCCTGGCAACGCACGACCCGTCGATGATCGCGGCGGCCAAGCGTCTTGCAACCGAACACCGGCGCACCACCGACAGCTTCGAGTTTCAGATGCTTTACGGGATCCGACGAGACCTGCAAGCGGCTCTGAAATCAGACGGTTACGGAATGCGCGTATACATTCCCTTCGGCCGTGAATGGTTTCCGTATTTCATGCGACGGCTTGGAGAACGCCCCGCCAACGTTGGATTCGTCCTCAGAGGCATCATCAGCGAACGCTGAGCTGGCGGGATTAGTCCTGCTCAGCCCAGATGTTGGACGCAGGTAGTTCTTCCCGGAACCAGTCGAGCGCCGTGCGGTAGGAACTGCAGGGCCTTGGATTACCTGCGGTGTCCCCGCTCGTGGACGTTTTTCGCTAACCCTCGAAACAGCAGTGCTTAACGGAAACTGTCCCGCCGTGGCATACCGCTTGATATGTAGGGCTGTCGATACGGTCACTTTTACACAGCGTCTAATAGGTGACAGTCGGAGAAGGAGACGTTCAGGTCATGGCGATCCACATCGAACACCTCGTTGCGCGGCCGGTTACGGCGACACCGGACCCTGTCGCTTCGCCGGGGCTGCTGGCGCGGGCACTGGGGCACCTTCACAGCACCATGTGCGGGCTGCACGGCCACGACCCGTTGCTGGCGTTCGAAAGCAATCGTGTGTTCCTGCGCTGCACGTCGTGCGGCTACGAGACACCTGGCTGGGGCACCGGCGAACGTCGGCCCCGTCAGCGGTTTGCGGGTGATTCTGCTCGCCACCAGTTGGCGCGGCCAGACCAGCCGACGCCTGTCTCCTGAACCGGTAGGGCCGGCGTCCCACGCCGGCCCGGCACACCCTCCCCCCGCGTCAACGCGACCCTCCAGCGTCCGTCGCAAAGCGCGCCAGCACCTGGCGGCAGACTTCCAGGTCCTCGATCGCTACGGATTCGCTCGTGCTGTGCAGGCCCTGGCCCCGCGGTCCAAACAGGACCGTGGGGATCTGTGCAGCGCCGAGCACTGCTGCGTCAGTCCAGTAACTCAACCCTTCCAACCGGACGTCCAGGCTGGCGCTCCGCATGGCGGCAGCGAGCTGCTGTGTGACCCGGTGTTCAGCGGCAATCCCATACGGAGGTCTGGCCAGGAGCAGACGAACCTCTGCTTCGAACTGCGGGTCCTGGGCAGACAATTCGGCGACCGCCGCACGCAGTTCGTCCTCTGCCGTGGTCAGCGATTCTCCCGGCAGCGTGCGCCGTTCCATCT
>JBKPMA010000552.1:0-10961 GCA_046731935.1 Acidobacteriota bacterium | reverse complement strand
GTTCCGAGGGGAGCCGGTCGCCAGGCTTGAGCTGCCCCCGCTCGATCTGGCTGCGGACGAAGTTGACCACCATCTCGGCGGCCGCCGTGTCGGTCGTCCTGAAGTGCCGATCAAGCTCCATGTGTGTCCTGCCTTCCTTCGATCTGCGGGTCGACGCGAGTTGCCGCCCGCGGGTCTGCCGTGCCAAGTGACGTAGTGATTGTGCACATTATGCACGATCCGACAGTCAGATCGCAATCAGCAGCCACATTTTTGCAAATTGATAGTTGTAACGTGCAGATTATGCACTGGCATAACGACAGCACGATTTTGCACCCAAGAGGCGATCGGAGGTCGGAAACAGGCCCAATGCGGGGCTCGATGGGCCGCGGCGATCAAGGCAGATAGGGCCGCGCAGCCGCAGCGCCCAGCGCCAGCTGCACGACCTCGTCGTAGCTAGCGACGCCCTCCGACACCCGATTCGCGCGGAGATACCGGTCGTAAACGCCCCAGCTCGCCTGCTGCACAGATGGCTGAGCGTGCGCGAGGCGCGCCGCAATGGCCCGCAGATCTTGACGAGGACCGGAGGCGAGGCTGCTCATCACCGACTGACGGGCGCCGGGCGGCACCGCGCGAAGCAGTGACAGCAACAGCGCCTGCCAGCCGCTGTATCGCAGATCGGGCGCGCCGCGGAGGCACACCATCCAGGCGACGAAGCTGGCCTCGCTCTCCTCGGCGGCTCCCGACAAATGCGCCCACTCGTGCGCCAGCACGAAGGGACGCTCGAACGGCAGGACCTCGGGGTTCGGGATCACCTCGAGGCCGATCGGATTGACCATGCCGTCGACGCCTGCACGCGGGAACAGGAGGCCGATCGCCGACCACTTGGGCACGCCTCCGCGCGCGCGCCACGAGGCACCGAGATCGCGCGCGGTGTCGTCGAGGAGCGGCTGCAGGCGCGTCACCAGTGCCGCCCATGCCAGCGTTGAATCGTCACGCGCCGGCCTGTAGTCGCGATTCAAGGCAGTCGCTGCAGCCATGGCCGCCTGTGCGACGCGCGCCGGCGTCACGCGCGACGATTCGACGCCGTATCGGATGGCCGGTCGCGTCCGCTGGTAGTTGAAGCCCCACAGCACGAGAAAAGCCAGATAGGCACCGGCAGCGACGTTGAGCACTGTCACGAGGCTCGCGCCGATCGCGCCAGCAACATGTCGGCGCCGCGACCAGTTCCGCACGCCGGAAGCCACGACACCGACGATCGCGCCGGCGACGAGCAGATCGAGGATCGCGAACGGCACGAGGTTGGTCACCCCCGTCACGATTGGCTGCAGATGCGGGTACACGCCTCCGGCATACACGCGGTCCACGGCCTTTTGAGGCCAATGCACCAGTGCCGCAGCGCCGGCAATGAACGGAAGAACGATCCAGCGCCAGCGAGCGATCGCGCGCGGTCGTGTCACGGGATTGTGAGGACGGTCAGCGAGCCCGTTCTGGCCCATCGAGGACGTCGCGCACCTTGCGGGCGAGCACGTCCGGCGTGAAGGGCTTCTGCAGGAAGCCCGCTCCGGTCGCGACGCCGTGCACGAGGATCTGGTCGTCGGTATAGCCGGACATGTACAGCACCTTCAGGCGCGGGCGGCGCGCCAGCAGCTGCTCGGCGAGCACGCGTCCGTTCATCTGCGGCATCACGACGTCGGTAATCAGCAGATCGAGCTTGTCGGCATGCGCGTCGAACAGCGTGAACGCATCCGGCACTTCCATCGCCTCGAGCACCGTGTATCCGCACCTGGCGAGGAAATCTCTGATCAGTTCGCGCACGCCGGTCTCGTCTTCGACCAGCAGCACGGTTTCGCTGCCTCTCGGGAGCGATGCGAAGCGCCCGCGTATCGCCTGGCGGGGCACCGGCTCGTCCGCGCGCGGCAGCAGCACACGGAACGTCGCACCACGTGAAGGCTCGCTGTCTACCGTCACGTAGCCGCCGCTCTGCGTGACAATCCCGTAGACGGTCGAGAGACCGAGGCCTGTTCCCTTGCCGGACTCTTTGGTGGTGAAGAAGGGTTCGAACAGGTGCGACATGGTGTGCGCGTCCATGCCCGAGCCTGTATCACGGACCTCGAGCTGCACGTAGTGTCCTGGCGCGGCTCCCGGAAAGCTGGTTGACCCGGCCGGCAGCTTGAGGAAGCTGGTCGTCAGATTCAGCTGTCCGCCGTGAGGCATCGCGTCTCGCGCGTTGACGACGAGATTCATCAGGACTTGTTCGATCTGACCGCGATCCGCTCTGACCGGCGCCTCGCCCGGCGTGAACGCGCTCACGAATTCGATGTCTTCGCCGATGACGCGGCGAAGCATCCGCTCGAGATCGCTGACCACGGCGTTGAGATCGAGCACGGACGGCGTCAGCACCTGTTTCCGGCTGAATGCCAGCAGCTGACGCGTCAGCGCCGCGGCCCGAGTGGCAGCCTTCAGGATCTCCTCTGCCGTCTGGCGTAGCGGATCGTCGCCGTCGAGCCGCTCGAGCATCAACTCGCTGTAGCCGGTGACCGTCATCAGCAGGTTGTTGAAGTCGTGCGCGATGCCACCGGCGAGCCGTCCGATGGCTTCCATCTTTCCCGCCTGGCGAAGCTGATCCTCCAGCCTTCGGCGTTCCGTCATGTCACGCGCGATCGCTTCGAGGCCGATTACGCGTCCCTGACGGATCATCGAACGCCAGCTCACTTCGACCGGGATACGCCGCTGTCCCCGCCCGATGATCGTGAGCTGCACGAGCTCGCGCTGCACCTCGGTCCGATCGCCGAGCCGCGGGACGTGGGGAATGAGGCCGGCATCCTCCGGCGCCACCACCTGCGCGAGGCGCATGGTCAGCGCCTCTTCACGCGCGTAACCCATGATCTGTTCGGCGGCGCGGTTGATGGAGCTGAATCGGCCGTCCAGATCCACGGTGAACACCATGTCGTTGGCGTTCTCGAACAGCTCGCGGTAGCGCTGCTCGCTCGCGCGCAGCGCTTCCTCGGTACGGCGGCGCTCGCGACGGATGTCTGCTTCGCGCAGCTCGCGCTCGACGACCGGGAGAAAGCGGGCGAGCTGGTCCTTGTTCAGGTAATCGTGGGCACCCGCCCGCATCAGCTCCATCGCGAGGTGTTCGCTGATGTGGCTGGAGACGATGATGAACGGGATGTCGAGGCCAGTAGCCTGGAGCACCTGCAACGCGTCGAGTCCGCCGAAGCGCGGCAAGCCATGTTCGGAGATCACGAGATCCCACGGTCCATGCGCCAGCGCATCGCGCATGGCGGCCGCCGTCCCGACACTCACGACGGCGGCGTCGTAATCAGCGCGGTGCAGCTCGCGCGTCACGAGCTCCCCGAGAACGTGGGATTCATCGACGACGAGTGCACGGAGGCGCGCGCTCAACCGGCCTGCTCCAGCGGCAGCCACACCGACACGATCACACCGGATCCCGGACGTGCCTCGACGGCGATCGCACCGCCGTGCCCGCGCACGATCCCGAGAGCGGCCGGGAGGCCGAGGCCGCGGCCCGTCAGGCGCGTCGTGAAAAACGGCTCGAACATGCGCGCCTGCACCGCAGGCGTGATGCCGCTGCCCTGATCGATGACCTGCAGACGCGCGTAGGCGCCTGGGGAGAGACTTGGTGACAGATAGGCGCGCGCGAAGTCTGAGGAATCGGCCTCGACCTGCTCCAGACGAACAGCGACGCGCGAGGGCCTGGCGATCGTGGCTTCGACGGCGTTGGTCACCAGATTCAGTACGAGCTGTGCGATCTGCGACTGATCCGCGCGCACGATGAGCGGGCTGGACGCCAGATCGAGCAGCAGCGTCACGCCTTGCGGCAGCTCGCGCTCCATCGCCTCGCAGGTCGCCTTGATGGACTCGCCGAGGTCCACCGCCTGGCGCACGAAGCCGCCGCGTCCTGAGTACGCGAGCATCTGCCGCGCCAGGCGCGCGGCGCGCTCCGACGCGCGCTCGATTTCGGTCAGGTACTGCCGCGTCTGGTGATCCTTCGGCAGCTCACTGGCTGCGAGTGTCGCATTTCCCAGGATCACCACGAGCAGGTTGTTCAGCTGATGGGCGACACCGCCGGCCAGGACGGTCAAGCTCTCAATCCGCTGCGTCTCCAGTAGATGGCGCTCGGCCTCGTCCGCGCGGCGGCGCTCGATTGCGTAGTCGAGCGCGCGCACGAGCAGGCGGCCATCCGTGTCGCCTTTGACGAGATAGTCCTGCGCCCCCTCCTGAACGGCCTGCCGCGCCAGACGCTCGTCGCCGATGCCCGTCATCAGCACGACGGGCGCGAGCGGTGCACGTTCGCGGATGGCGCGGAACGTTTCGAGACGGTCGCTGTCGGGAAGGGAAAGATCGAGCAGGATCGCATCGAACGTTGAACCCGTCAGCGCATCCTCCGCTGCCGACAGCCGCTCGACCCACGTCACCTCGAACCGGCCGTGTCCTTCCTCTTCGATCCAGATCACGGCAAGCCTGGCGTGCTCCTGGCTGTCTTCCACCAGCAACACGCGCAGTGGGCGCTGCACCGGCCCCGCCGGACGGTCTTCTGCCACCAGCTTCTCAGTGGATTCCGACATCGTCACGCTCGAGCGCATCGGCGGTGACAAATCGTGGGGCGATGTCGACCGGGACGTTGTTCAGCCGATCGAGCACTTTCTGGACTTCCGGCCGCACCACACCGAAGCGATCGATGAGATTCTGCGCTTTCTGAATGCTGCCCTCCGCCTGGAGCGTCATGATGTCACGCGTCAGGCTGGCGACGGCACCACGAATCTTGCCGGCGTCGACTGCGAACGTTCCATCCGGTGCGACGACGAACGCGCCGGCGTCGAGCAGCGTGTTCAGCTGGATGGCGATCCCGCGGCCGTGCGCCTCGTTGATCCCAAAGCGTATCGATCTGAACGCCGACGCGAGGAACGTGGTGTACATCGTCTGCTGCATCTGGGCAGGCAGCGCCTTCTTGTCGATCAGATACTGGAGGGCCCAGAGGCCGGAAATGTCCGCCTTCGCCTCTTCGATCGTGCTGTACGTCTGTTTCAATTCCTGACGCACGGTGCTTGCCCGTCCGGCGACCGCGATGTTGTGCGGGCCCAGCCCGTGCATCAACTCGTGCATGAGGATGTGCGTGAAAAAGGCGTCGAACGACAGGTTCGCCTGATCGGCAGGGCTGAGCGCGACCTTCGCGATGGGCGTGAGGACCAGGCGGAACTTCGCTTCCTGCATGTTCTTCAACATCACGCGCTTGGAACCCTTTTCGCGAATGATGCGTTCGTCGTTCGGCAGATTGTAGGCGGCGGTCTGGACGCCGCGGTTCCCGTCGCCAGCCGTGAAGACGACGTTCACGACGCGGATCGGTGCAAGCGCGCCGAGCGACGGGTTTCTCAGCGCGGGATCGATCGGCAGGTGGTTCTCGATGTCCTGGAGCTCAGACGAGAACTTCGCAAGCTTGTCAGATTCGGCTTGATCGCGGACCGCGATGAACGCTTCGAACGCGGCCTTCTGATTGAACCACTCGTCCTCGTACACCTCGTACGGACCAATCGTGGGTTCGATGGATGAGTCGAGCTCCATCCAGGCGAGATCGCTCTCGTAGTAATCGTTCGAAAGGAAGGCGTTCGCGCGCGATTCGAGAAAACGTTTCAACGAACTGTCGGCCGTTGCTGTTGCGGCCTCGCGCAGAAGTGATGCCGCGTGGGCCAGCTCGCCCTGGTACTCGAGGCTGTAGGGCACGATCGCGAAGGGCTGCGCCGAGCCGGGTGGCGTCCGGCGGATCGTGCTGAAGAATCCAATCGCACGCTCTTTGTCCGCTGCCGGCAACGCGGCGACCCACTGTTCGACGTCCGTTTTGGAGGCTCCAGCAGGATAGAAGTTGGCGGGCTCAGGTTTCTGGGGCACGCCGGCGACGAACGCCTGGTTGTGATCCAGCCGCGACCACGGTCCCTTGTTGATCAGAAAGTAGTCGAGCCGTGCGCGTGCGGCGGGATCGCCGTTCGACGCATCGGCCACCAGCTCCATGAAGAGCGATAAGTTGCCAGCCCAGACCTGACGCAGAAAGAGCGCGTCCATCAGGCGGCCCGCTTCGACGAGCTTGGCGAGCGCACGCTTCTCGCCCGCCGGCAGCGCGCTGACGTCAGCCGAGATGTCGACGGGGGCGAAGCGGGCCGACATCTGCCGCAGGGCCGCTTCATCCGGCGTCGAACTCGCGATGAGAACCATGGCGCTCGCGACAAACCCGATTGCGATCAGGGCAACGGTGTTGGACATACGGTGGACGAACACGCAATGACGATTGCAGATTGACGAATGACGATTACAGACTGACGAATGACGGCTAGTGGACGCCTTGCCCCGTCTGCAGCGTCCCGGGGTTTGCGCCGAGTTTACGAATCGCGCTCTCCCACATCCTGTCGGCAGGCGTATCGAAGAGCAGTTCGGCTTCAATCGACACGGTCAGCCACGCCGACGCTGCGATTTCCGCGTCGAGCTGTCCCGGTCCCCATCCCGCATATCCGGCGATCAATTTGGTCCGTGGATCCGCGGAGTGATCGATGATCTGCTGCAGCACACCTGCCGACGTGGAAAGGAATACGCCATCGCACACGCGGACGGCGTGTCCGTCGGGGGCGCTGTCGTGCAGGAGAATCCAGCTGCGCTCCGGCTCGACCGGACCACCAATCCAGATCTCGAGCTCGTGCTCGGCACTCCGTTCCGGATGCTCGGCGGCGACGACCTTCGCGGTGGTGACGACGGGCCGGTTGACGACGAGACCGAACGCCCCGTCGGTGCTGTGCTGGCATAGGAGCACGACGGTACGCTCGAAGTTCGGATCGTTCATCTGCGGCATCGACAGCAGCAGCGACGGTGCGAGTGACGGCGCTTCGTCCATGCCCTCATGATACGACGGGTCTCCATCAGGTGAGGCGTCCGGCCGCCAGCCTGTCGCGCGCCCACTGCACCGCCTCCCGCACGGCGGCGTCCTGAAGGGACGGCCGCTCCGGATCGACGTCGTCCGCGTCGGCCAGCACCGCGGCATCGAGCTGAGCGCCCGCGTTGCCGATGGCAATTGCAAGGTTGCGGCGCAGCGACGTCACGGGTGCGCGCGTCATCGCGGTACCGGCGACCAGTGCCGCCAGGTCCGTGTCAGACTGCGGCCACATCCGCAGAAGCGATGGCTGATGCAGGCCAGCTCGCGGCTGGAATGCCTCGACCGCGGTCACCACGTTGCGGCTGTTGTAGGGGCACACGTCCTGGCAGATGTCGCACCCGTACACGTTGGTCCCCATGTCGGCGCGCAATGCGGCGTCTATGGAACCGCGCTTCTCGATCGTCAGATAGGAAATGCAGAGCCGCGCGTCGAGTACATGCGGCTCGACCAGTGCGCCGGTCGGACAGGATTGAAGACACAAATGGCACGTGCCGCACTGGTCCGTGCTGGCCTGGTCAGGATCGAGCGGCAGGGTCGTGATGATGACGCCGAGAAAGAGCCAGGACCCGAGCGACGGGTTGATCAGGCAGGTGTTCTTGCCGATCCACCCCAGACCCGCGTGCATCGCATAGACGCGCTCCTGCACCGGACCGGTATCGACGTACGCACGCGCATCGAATGACGGACCCGGTTGGCTGCGCATCCACGCCAGGAGTGCGTCGAGTCGCCGGCCGACGATTTTGTGATAGTCGTCGCCCCACGCGTAGCGGCTGACCGTGGCGGATGCGGGAGCGGTCTCGTCGGAAGAGGCAGAGTCGGTGCTGTACAGCGTTCCGGTGACACTCACCGACCGGGCACCGGGAACGATGTGACGAACGTCGGCTCTGACGCGTTTGGTCCGCGGCAGCCAGGTCATGGTGCCGTAATAGCGCCGCGCAAGCCACGTCGAGAGAAACGCAAGCTCGGGAAGATCGGTCGCCGGCGCGATGCCGCACAGATCGAACCCCAGCTCGCGGGCGTGCTCTTTGACGTGCTCTGAGTTCACGATCGTAGATGGTCGACCCTAGTCCGCAGACCGCACGACCGAAGACGGCAAGATCGAAGGCTTGCTACTGTCGAACGAGCTGGCGGAGCACGTACGGCAGTATTCCGCCGTGGCGATACGCCACCACTTCTTCCGGCGTGTCCACGCGCGCCGTGACCACGAACGTGATGACGCTGCCGTCCGCGCACGTGGCCCGCACGGGGATATCGGCGCCAGGTTTCAGACCCGACGCGATGCCAGTCAGCTCGTACGATTCGAGGCCGGTGAGCCTCAGTGATGCTGCCGACGCGCCAGCCTTGAACTGCAGCGGCAGCACGCCCATGTTGACGAGATTGCTGCGATGGATGCGCTCGAAGCTCTCGGCAATCACGGCGTGCACCCCGAGCAGCTGAGTACCTTTGGCCGCCCAGTCGCGTGAGCTGCCCGAGCCGTATTCCTTGCCCGCGATCACGACCAGCGGCACACCCGCGGCCTTGTATTTCATCGCCGCATCGTAGATAGACAGCAGTTCGCCGCTCGGCTGGTGCGTCGTCCATCCGCCCTCGGTGCCGCCGGCCAATTGATTGCGCAGGCGGACATTCGCGAATGTGCCGCGCATCATCACTTCGTGGTTGCCGCGGCGGGCACCGTAGGAGTTGAAGTCTTTCGGCGTGACACCGTGCTCGACGAGATACTTTCCTGCTGGACTGTCCGCCCTGATCGAACCCGCCGGAGAGATGTGGTCCGTCGTGATGCTGTCGCCCAGCAGCGCAAGCACGCGAGCCCCACGGATGTCTGCCGGGGACGTCGGCTCCATCGACAGCCCTTCGAGGAACGGGGGACGACGGATGTAAGTGCTGTCCTCTTCCCACTCGAACCGGTCGCCAAGGGGCACGGGCAGCTTCTGCCAGCGCTGGTCGCCTGAAAAGACGCTCGCATACTGCTGCCGGAACACATTCGCGTCGATGCTCGACAGCATGGCGGCCTGGATCTCACGTTCGGTCGGCCAGAGCTCTCGCAGGTACACCGGCTTGCCATCACGGTCGGTGCCGATCGGTTCGGTCGTGAGATCGACGTTCAGCGTCCCCGTGAGGGCATACGCGACGACCAACGGCGGTGACGCCAGGTAGTTCGCGCGCACATCCTGCTGAATGCGGCCTTCAAAGTTGCGGTTGCCGCTCAACACGGATGCGACAACGAGACTGTGATCTCTGATCTCCGCCGAGACCTCGTCGGGCAGCGGACCGCTGTTGCCAATACAGGTCGTGCACCCGTATCCGACCAGATTGAATCCGAGTTGATCGAGGTACTGCTGCAAGCCCGCCTTGCGAAGATATTCGGTTACCACTTTCGATCCGGGTGCGAGACTCGTCTTCACCCACGGCTTGCGCGTCAGCCCGCGTTCGACCGCGCGTTTCGCGAGCAGGCCTGCCCCGATCATCACGCTCGGATTCGACGTGTTCGTGCAGCTCGTGATCGCGGCAACGACGACGCTGCCGTGTACGAGTCCAACGGTGGTGGCCTCGGCGACTGCTGCTCCGCCGCCGCCGGCTGCGGCGGGCTTCTTGATGCCTTTCTGCAGCTCCGGCAGCGCGGTGGCGAACGATGCCTTGGCGCGCTTCAGCGGCACGCGGTCCTGTGGACGGCGCGGTCCCGCGAGGCTCGGCTCGATGGTCCCAAGATCCAGTTCCAGCGTGTCGGAGTACTCGGCGTCGGGCGTGTCGTCGGTCCTGAAGAGCCGCTGCGCGCGCGCGTACGCTTCGACGAGCGCAATCTGGTCTGGCTCGCGGCCCGTGAGCCGCAGGTATTCGAGAGTCATGTCGTCGATCGGGAAGATCGCGACCGTTGCACCGTATTCCGGACACATGTTGCCGAGCGTAACGCGATCGGCAATGGTCAGGTGCTTCAGGCCCGGACCGTAGAACTCGACGAACTTTCCGACGACGCCCTTCTTCCGCAGCGCCTCGGTAATCGTCAGCACGAGGTCGGTAGCCGTCGCACCTTCGGGCAGCGATCCCTTCAGGCGGTACCCCAGCACGGGCGGGATCAACATCGACGAAGGCTGGCCGAGCATGGCCGCCTCGGCTTCGATGCCTCCCACGCCCCAACCCACCACGCCGAGTCCATTCACCATGGTGGTGTGCGAATCGGTGCCGAACACCGTGTCCGGATACGCCACCGGACGCGCACCGGTCGTGTCCTTCACAACGACGCGCGCCAGGTACTCGATGTTGACCTGGTGGACGATGCCGGTCTCGGGCGGGACGACGCGGAAGTTGCGGAAGGCCTTCTGACCCCACCGCAGGAATACGTAGCGCTCGCGATTGCGGTGATATTCCAGCTCCGTGTTTAGCTGGAGCGAATCGGCCGCGCCGAAGTGATCCACCTGCACCGAGTGATCGATCACGAGCTCCACGGGCTGCAGCGGATTCACGCGGTGAGGGTCTCCACCAAGCGCGGTAATCCCGTCGCGCATCGCGGCGAGATCGACGACGCACGGGACGCCGGTGAAGTCCTGCAGCAGAACGCGCGCCGGCATGAACGCGATTTCTTTCTGCGCGGTGCCCCGCACGTTCCATCCCGCCAGGGCGCGCACGTCGTCGGCCGACACGAAGCGGCCGTCTTCCCGGCGCAGCAGATTCTCGAGAAGGATCTTGAGGGAGTACGGCAGCCGGGCGATGCCGGGGAACCCCGCGCTTTCGAGCGCCGGCAGGCTGTAGTAGTCGATGGTGTCTCTGCCGACCGTGAGGGTGGTCAGGGCCCCGAAGCTATTGAGTGTGCTCATGGCGGATGAGGACGCGACGGCCGGGGTGCATTCGAGGACAGGACGAATGACCCCGGCCCCACATTAGCAGTGCATTCCAGGACAGGACGAATGACCCCGGCCCACATTAGCAGTGCATTCGAGGACAGGACAAATGACCCCGGCCCCACATTAGCAGTGCATTCGAGGACAGGACGAATGGCCCCGGTCCCACAGTAGCAGTGCATTCGGCGACGGACGAATGTCCCCGGCTC
>JBKPMA010000551.1:0-11242 GCA_046731935.1 Acidobacteriota bacterium | reverse complement strand
CCAATGGGAGGATGGCCCCTTCGGTGGGAGCCCGGAAGCGCAGCGCACCCCCCTGGACGTCCGCGATCGTCAGTAGATCGTACGCACCGCTCCCGTCGAACACCGCCACCTGCATGCCCGCTGAAAACCCGCAGACGGGATCCGCAGCCGGACAGACTCCATCGGTTGCGACTCGGACCGCAGTCGCGCCGCTGGCAAGATCGTCGAGTATCGTCGCTTGGGGCGAGCCAGCCGGTACATAGCGGACCGTGATCGCAGAGGCCGTGGCCGCTTCCGGTCCGTCAGTCCCGATCGCGCGGGGAAGGATCGGCGCGAAGGATTGCGTGAGGGCGCCTGCGAGCGGCCCCTGATCGAGACCGGCGCCGGCAAGGGTCAGGTCGTGCTGCAGCGCATGCACGAGCACGCGCGTTCTCTGATCCATGTCGGCGGCCTCGGCATGCACCCGGTAGGTTGCCTGCGCCAACGAGGCACTCGCCAGGACGGCACTCATCACCAGGGCCACGACGAGCGCGGCGATGATGAGTTCGACGAGCGTGAACCCCGCCTGCAGGTGCGCGCGTGCGGCAATCGAGCGCGCGAACGCAACGCTCATAGCCGTTTCCTCGATTTGATGCTGATGAGTCGCGCAGTCCCCGGCGCCACGCGGAGCGCGTACTGGCCGCTCGCGGCGGGGTCGTATCGAAAGACGACGACCTGGAGCACCAGCGCGAAATCGGGCAACGCTGGATGGGGCGTGACGGACCATCGCCTGACGTAAACCGTGCCTGGCGGCGGACGATCGCCGCCTCCCAAGCCGCATCCGCTGCCATTCACGTAGTCGACATAGCCTGCGACATCGGTATCGAGCGTTCCAGGCGGCGACGCCGACAGGCCGGTTCCCACAGACTGGCCCATCGTCGGACACTCACCTTTGTCGTCTTCGTCGGCTGCCGTATCGGTACTGACGTCGCTGATCGGCCTGCCCGCGGCATCCATGCTCCACGCGAGCGATCGCAGCTGCTCCATCTTGCGACTCGCCAGGATCGCGGCGCTGGAGACAATGTGCGCGCGGTACGTGGAGGAGGCGGCGGTCGCGAGAAGACCGGCGAGTGCGACGAGGGCGCTTGCGAGGAGAGCGATTGCGACGAGCGCTTCGATGAGCGCGACGCCCGCTGCATCCGCCAGCGGCCCGTTGTATCTGCGAGGCATCGTGCCGCGCAAGAGTGCAAGGAGGAGGCCGCAGGTGCGTACACGCGAACTGCGCGTGAAACACGCCTGAATGTGCGGGCGGGGTGCGTGCGTGGAATGCGAGTGTGCGATCGCTGCCGGCCAGACCGCGCGCGAAGAGCGCGGAATATGCGTACTGCTAGCGTGCCAGCGGCAGAATCATCTCGAACACCGCGCCGCCGCTCGCGTCATTCGACACGCTCACGCGCCCGTTGTGCGTGACGATGATCTTCTGGACGAGGGCGAGTCCGAGCCCGGTGCCATCGCGGCGGGTCGTGAAGAACGGCTGGAAGATCCGCTCCCGGACAGATGGATCGACGCCAGGTCCGTTGTCGGTCACGTGAACGCGAATCCACTTCCTGTCGCGGTCCGGATGTGCGTCGATGCGAATCTGTGGCACAACGCCCGCGCGATCGCACGCCTGCATTGCGTTCCGCATCACATTGCTCACCGCCTGCCTCAACAGCACGTCATCGGCTTCGACGGTCCCGAACTCGCCAGACAGGGTGATGGCGCCGCCACGCCCCGTGACCTCTCCGCGGATGTCGTCGGCAGCGCGATCCACGAGTTCGTGGAGATCGAGTGGCGCCAGGCTCAGTGGTGCAGGCTTCGCGAAGGTCAGGAAGTTCGTGACAATCCGGCCGAGCGCATCGGTTTCGTCACGGATGCCTTCGACACACTGGCGATTCTTCGCGTCGAGATCGTCGACTTTGATGAGCCGCGCGTACCCGTGGATGGTGGCGAGACCGTTCCGGAACTCGTGCGCCAGGCCGGCGGTCAGCTCGCCGAGGCGGGCGAGCGTGTCCTTGAGCCGCAGTTGCTCTTCGAGCTCGGCCACCGCCGTGAGATCGGTGAAGAGGCAGACGGCGCCAGCCAGTTTCGACTCCTCGTCCAGCAATGGCGAAGCCGTGACACCCAGATGCAGGGTGCGGCCGCGTGAACGGATCTGAACGGCGCGCCGGACGATCGGCTGTCCGGTCGCGAGGCAGTCTGCCACGACGTCAGCGAGGGGAACGGATTCGCGCAGCAGATCGGTGTACGACGTGAACGGGATGGGATCGGACACGCCCAGCAGGCGACGGCCGGCTGGGTTCAGGATGCGCAGGCGTCCATCGAGGCCGACGACGAGCAGTCCCGACGTCAGGCTCGCGACGATTTCCGAGCTGAGGCGCTCCGAGGCCTCGGCCCGTGCCGCCATCGCTCGTTCCTGCGTGCGGAGCTTGGTGACGGCTTCCTGAAGAGCGGCGGAGAGGATGGCTGTTTCGCTGCCGGCGTCCCGAAGGTGCCGGCGGGTGTCGCGCGCGGCGGCGGCGAATCGCATCGCCGTGAACGCCAGCAGCGCCACCAGTGCCCCAACGAGCGCAGTCAGACCAAGGAACGCAAGACCCTGGGCGTTCACCGGTAGAGTCCGGCGTACCAGGCGACGATCGGATCGCCGGCGAAGACGGCGACGAGCGCGCCGATGGCGAGGAAGGTCCCGAGCGGGATCTGATAGAACCGATCGCCCTTGATGCGCGTCAGAGGCACGCCGACGGCGACGCCAAGCAGTGACGCGAGGAACAGCGTGAAGAGCGCCAGCTGCCAGCCGAGGAAGGCGCCGATCATCGCGAGCATCTTGACGTCACCCATGCCGAGTCCCTCGATACGGCGCACGCGATAGTAGATTTCGCCGATCAGGAACGGAACGCCGCCGCCGAGGACGACGCCAATCAGCGCGCTCACGATGCCGGGCGGGAGGAACAGACTGAAGAGCAGTCCGGCCACGACACCGGGATACGTGATGGTGTTGGGAAGTATCCGCTCGTTCAGATCGGTGACGGCGAGCACGATCATCGCGCTCGCGAACAGCAGCCGCACCGGCAGGAGCGGCGTCACGCCAAACGTGTACATCGCTGCGGCATAGGTGATGGCGGTCGCGGCCTCCACCAGCGGATACATCGGAGAGATGGGCTCGCCGCAGCCCGCGCAACGGGCACGGAGCACCATCCAGCTCAGGATCGGCACGTTCTCGTACCAGCGGAGCATGCGGCCGCACTTGGGACACTTCGAACGCGGGTGGACGACCGACTCTCCTCGCGGCAGCCTGTGAATGCAGACGTTCAGAAAGCTGCCGATGACAGCGCCCAACACGGCGGCGACGCTGACGAGCAGCCAGAACGGCGGGGCGTCGGTGACGGGTTGTCCGTTCACCGTGGGCTGCCTGCAGCTTTCATCGGCGGCGGTTCGTTCGGCATGTCGTCAGGGAGCGGAGCGAGCGACGACTTGGGATCGAGATGGGCGCGGCCGGTGAGAGGATCCAGGACGTAGGGCAGGCCGGCAGGATCGACCGGTGGAACGCGGCGGAGTATGCCGCGCCGACCCAGTTCCTCCCACGATGTGACAGGGTGGCCGATCCGCGCGCTCACCTGACCGAGTGCGTCGTTGAGGCGATCGATCTCGTCCATCACGTCGAGCTGTACGAGCCGATGCTTCGCATTCTCGCGCATGTAGCCGGCTTCCGACGAACGGAGGATCTGCTGCCACAGGAACCTGGCGGCGCGGCGATCTCCACCGCGTACCAGCGTCGCTGCCGCGAGTCCGGGCATCCACTCCGGCGAGCCTGGCACTTCGCTCGCCCTCTTGAACCACGCCGCCGCTCCGGGAAAATCGCGCAGCCACCAGTAATGGACAAACGCAATGTCGTAGAGATACTGCCACCGCGTTGGATTGGCCGCGAAGCCTTTCTCGAGGAGCTTGATCGCGAGATCGGGACGTCCTGGCGGACGCGGATAACCTTCCGCGACGAAGATCGACCCGAAGCGGTACGCGATGTTGAAGTACGGATCCAGCGTGGTCGTGATGTCGAGCAGCGGATACACGAGGTCGTGTTTGTGCCGCGCGCGCTCGGCCAACCGCTGTCCACCGAAGTACTGGACGGCTCGAATCCAGTAGACATCTGCCAGCAGCGCGTCGTATCCAAGGGCGAGCCGCTTCATTGCCGACGGCGACTCCACGTAGAGGAGATTGTCGCTGCCGATCGGCGCCGACAGGTAACGGTCACGCGCGTACTGCAACCCGATGGCCGCGGCCAGGCAGATGCACGCGAGCCACAGCAGGCCGGTCCGGCGGGTGTCGAGCGCTCCGTCCATGGTTATTTGAAATCGCGGCGAGTGAAGATCACGATGCTCGCCAGCAGGAGCGCCGCGACATACAGGAGTCCGTAGCCCGTCGCTGCGGCCAGCTCGAGTCCGGCGACCGGGCGTCCGTGTACAACCGCGGCTTTGAGGTCGAAGGCCGCCATGTTGGGCAGTACGTAATAGAGCGCCCGTGTGATCAACGCGACGACTGGCGACGAGACAACGGACTCGAAATTTCTGAGGTCTGCGCTGAACTGACCGGCGATGAAAAAGCCGATCGTAAAGAGCGCCGACAACATCGAGCTCGTCGAGAAGGTGGAGAAGAACACCGCGATTGCGGTCACGAGCATGAGCTGCACGAAGATCAGATAGACGGCCTGCAGCATGCGCGGATCGAGCGCAGGTGCCTCCCAGGATTTGCGGACCAGCTCTTCGGCCGTGAACGCATAGTACGCAAGAACGCCGTACCACACGAGCGTCATGACGGCGAGATTGATCGCGAGCGTCAGCACGAGGCCCGCGTACTTCCCAATCACGAGCTCCGAGCGGCGGACCGGCTTTGCGAGCAGGCTGTAGACGCTCTTCTTCTCGACTTCCTTGGCCACCAGACCGATGCCGATGAAGATGGCGATGAACGCGCCGAAGAGCGACATCGCGGCGAGGCCGAGGTCCTTGATGATCTTGACGTCCTGGCCGGCGGTCAGCTGACTGATGAGGAGCGACGCGCCCGTCACCAGCGCGGCGAACGCGACGATGCTGTACAGCACGCGATCGCGCACCGACTCGCGGAACACCGCCGCAGCGACGCGGGCGACCGTGCGGAGACTCACGCCCCACCCCCGGTGCGTCTGGAGCTTCGGCGGGTATCCTGGATCGCTCCCTCTCGCGCGGACCCCGCCGCCTGCACCTTCTGCACGAAGAACTCCTCGAGCGTCGCATGCAGCGGATTGAGCGACACGATCGCGGCGCCTGCCGCGGTCAGCTCGCTGACCAGCGCAGACACAGGCGCATCCTTCGGCAGCTCCAGCGTCGAACGTGTCGCGTCAATCGTCGTGATCCGGGTCACACGCGACGCGAACGGGCGCAGCCGCTCGGCATCGAGACCCGACACCACGAGCTCCCAGCCGCGGAGGTCGTAGGCGACCATCTCAGAGAGCCGCCCGGCCGCGGCCAGACGTCCGCCGGCGAGCACTGCGACACGGCTGCACAGTGTCTCGGCGTCTGACAGGATGTGCGAGCTGAAGAAGATCGTCGTGCCCTGATCGCGCAGCCGCAGGATGAGCGCGCGGATGTCGCGGCGGCCGAGCGGGTCGAGGCCCGACATCGGCTCGTCGAGGAAGAGGAGCTCCGGACGGTTGACCAGCGCCTGTGCAATCCCGACGCGCTGGACCATGCCCTTCGAAAACTTGCGGAGCTGCAGCCGCCGCTCCGCGCCGAGTCCGACCTCGTCGAGCAGCGTGGAGACCCGTTGCCGCCGTTCCTCGCCCGAGAGGCCAAAGAGGCCGGCGAAGTACGACAGCAGCTCCTCAGCGGTCAGGTAGTCGTAAAAATAGGGGTTCTCCGGGAGGTAGCCGATCCGGCGCCGCACGTCCAGATCGCCTACGGGGCGGCCCAGAATGAACGCCCGGCCGGCGGTCGGGTAAATCAGCTGCATCAGCAGCTTGAGTGTGGTCGTCTTGCCTGCGCCGTTTGGACCGAGGAAGCCGAAGACCTCGCCAGGCTGGACGTCCAGAGTCAACCCGTCCAGCGCCCGATAGGGGCGAGGGCGCCAGAACCCGACGCGGAAGTCCTTGGTGAGTTGGTCGGTCTGGATCGCGGGCAACATCTGAGGCGGAGACTCACAGTCCGTAGTGCGTAGTCCGTAGTTCGTAGTTCGTGACGCCCACGAGCCGGGCACGGCCGTCGCCCGGTCGAACTGCGACTACGGACTCTGAACTATGGACTACGAACTACCCAAGGGTGCCCAACGCTTCTCACTTGAGCACACCGGCCAGCTTGAGCTCGTACGCAATGGCCGCATCAAAGAATTCGGCCCGAAGCCCCGGAATCCTTACACCGTTGACGAAAAATGTGGGCGTGGACTGCACACCGAGCTGCTTGCCAAGAGCAATATCGCCTTTGACCAGTTCGAGCGTCCGCTGATACCGCGCGTCGAAATCGGCGACTTTGCCAATCTCGCGTACGCCCTGTTTCACCATGTCAGGCGTCATGACCGGCTGGTTGTCGTACAGCCAGGCTTCCATCTCGTTGCCCTTGCCATGCTCGTCGGCCATGCGATGGGCGGCCGCCGCTTCACAGGCCGCGGCGTGCTGGCCGCCGGGCGTATTGATGTTGCACTCGGGATCCAGCGGATAGTCGCGTTCGATGAACTTGACGGCCCCAGGATGCGACGCCTGCCACTTCGCGAGCACCGGCTTGTATTCGATGTACGTCTGCCGGCAGGGCGGGCACAGAAAATCCTGGAACTTGATCACCACCACCTTCGCCCCATCATCGGCTACCGGGATCGGCACGCGCGGTTGTGTGGTGTACCACTTCTCGAACTCGGACTGCTGGACCTGGGCGAGCGGTGCCGGCGCCGCTGTCGCGGCCGTCGCAGCATCCACCTGGCGGGGGAAATACGCGACCAGCGCGACCGCGCCGACGATCGACGCCGCGACGAGCGCGAGCGCGACGGGACGTGAGGTGAGCGCACCGAGATCACGGAGAGCACGGCCGGGCAGAGAGCGCATGGTGATGTCCGATCCTGCGGATCCTGAAAGAAGGAAGATGGCAACGACGGCGACGTAGGTCGCCAGGCAGAGCACGCAGACGATCTTCAGGACGAAGAACGACGCGTACGCGAAGTAGAGCACGAAGGCGAGCCCCACGATCGACAGCGCAAAGATGTAGGAGGCGATCTCGGCGGGCCGCGTGTTTTTTGGAGCGGGCGCCGCTTTCTTGCGCGTGGCCGGCTCGGGGGCCGCCGCGGCCGCCGCGGTGGCCTGGACGCCCGCCCATGACAGCAGCAGGGCCATCCAGAACCAGATCACGCCCGCGACCGCCACCGGGATGCCCTGGAAGGCCCCGAAGCGGCTCTCGTACACGCTGGCGCAGTTCCAGGTCGCGTTGATGCTGCAGAAGCTGGTGTAGCCGGGGTCGCGCAGGAGGCGGTAGTGCACCCACGCGGACGTGCTCGAGGCAATGAGGCCGAGCACAGAGCAGATCAGGAGGGCGTACGCAATTCGACGCGTCATCGTGACTCTGGAGCCGAGAATCTACCGATCGTACGGGCGATTCTCGGACCCTGTCAAATGACGCGTCGCGTGACCGGGCTACTGGATTGGACTGCCCTGTCCGGGGTCGCCGACGAACACCGCCGGGAAGGGATCCTGATCTTCCCAGATGGCGCCGCCGTTGGTGAAGAAGTACCGCGCGCCTGTGCTGCCCGGCACCTGCGGATCCGCGGTTGCCGCATAGCTGTCGGCCGTCGTGGCCGCGCTGCAGAGCGTCATTGGCGTCGTCGCATTCCCTGGCGTGATCGTGACGAGGAATCCGCTCTTGAGCGTCGGATCCGCCGACATGTCGTCGCTGATGAAGGCCTGGCCGCCCGACGCCGGAGGCGCCGTCAAGCTGGCCAGCGAGTCTGCGTAGGAACCGTCCGCGCAGCTGATCGCGAAGGCCTTCTGGCCGCTGTCTACCGCACGCAGCGACGCGATCGCTGACGCTTCGTTGCCCGACATCCGCGCCCGCAGCATGCTCGGTGTGGCGACCGCGGCGAGCACGCCGATGATGGCCACTGTGACGAGCAGTTCGATCAGTGTGAAGCCCGATTGGGTCTGTCTGGCCATGTCGTCCACCCTTGCGGTGGCTGAATCTTTCAGAGGAACGGGGAAGGTCCGTCCTGGACCTTCCCCATCCCGTTCACGCAATCGATCGAGTTACTGAATCGGGGTGCCCGAACCGGGGGCGCCCGTCTGCACGACAGCGATCTGGGCCGTGGTGCTCTGGTAGATCGTCGCGCCGTTCGTGAAGAACCAGCGGGTGCCCGTGCTGCCCGCCGTCACAGGGTCGCCCTGCACCGCGTAGGTCGCCGCAGTCGACGTAGCGTTGCACACCTGGGTCGGCGCCGTCGCCGTGCCCGGGCTCAGGGTCACCGTGTAGCCGCTCTTGGTCGCGGGGTCAGCCCCGAGGTCCGCCGAGATGAAACCCTCGCCGCCGGCGGTCGGAGGCGTGTTCAGGTGCACGAGCGAATCCGCGTAGCTGCCCTGTGCGCAGTTGGCCGCGAAGTTGGTCTGCCCGCTGTTGACAGCGCGCAGCGAACCGATCGCCGACGCCTCGTTGCCCGACATGCGGGCGCGGAGGAGGCCAGGCACTGCGATGGCCGCGATGATCCCAATGATCGCCACGACGATCAGCAGCTCGATCAGCGTGAAGCCCTTGTTGTTGCGAATCCTCATGACGAAGCTCTCCTTCTCGGGTAAACGACTCTTAATGAAGTTGCCGGGTGCCGGTTGTGTGACAGCCGCGTCGCGCGTGGCGTTCGCGGCTGTCGACGCCCAAGCCAGACTGCAACGGGGATACCACCTCGGCCGCGCTGCCGGATGATGCCGCTATCTCGTCTTTGTTCCGGGAGTTAGCGGAGTCCGCCTGCACGGCCATCAGCGTCGGATGGCCGGGGACTCGACAATTAGTGTCAGAGTCCGCTGGCAGATTTTGTCGAGCGACTTTCATTTCAGATTGTACTTTTTCGCGTAGTAGCGGAACGACCGAAAGCTCATACCGAGCAGTTCCGCGGCGCGCACCTGCACACCGCCGGATTTCTTGAGCGCCTGGGCGATGTAATCGCGTTCCAGGTCGCGCACGTGGCGCTCCAGGTCGAAACCGGCCTCGGGCAGCGCCAGGGGCGCCTTCTGCGACGTGAACGACCCGCGCACGTGATCGGGCAGACTGTCGGGCAGGACGGTCGGCGTGGGCTCCAACGCCACCGCCCGCTCGATGACGTTCTCGAGCTCGCGGATATTGCCCGGCCAGTCGTACAACTCGAGCAACGCCACGGCGTCGCCTGAAATCCCCACCAGGGCCTTCCCCATCTGCGCCGTGTACTTCGCCAGGAAATGCTCCGCCAGCAGCGGAATGTCTTCGCGGCGGTCCCGCAGCGTCGGCAGCTTCACGGGTATGACGTTGATCCGGTAGTACAGGTCTTCCCGGAAGCGTCCGTCGGCCACCATCTTGCCCAGGTCCTGGTTGGTGGCCGCGATGACGCGGATGTCGGCTTCGATCTCTTCGAGGCCGCCCACGCGCCGGAAGCGGCGCTCCTGCAGGACGCGCAGCAGCTTGACCTGCATCATCTGGCTCATCTCCCCGATTTCGTCGAGGAAGATGGTGCCGCGCTCGGCGGTCTCGATCAGGCCCTTCTTGTTGGTGTCGGCGCCGGTGAACGCGCCGCGCATGTGGCCGAACAGCTCGGATTCGAGCAGCGTCTCGGGCAGCGCGCCGCAGTTGAGCGCGACGAACGGACGATCCCGGCGCAGCGAATTGAAGTGCACGGCGCGCGCGACGAGCTCCTTCCCCGTACCTGATTCTCCGGTGATGAGCACCGTGCTCGTCGTGCGGGCGATGGTCTCGATCAGCCCGAAGACTTCGAGCATCGGCTGGCTGCGTCCGATGATGTTGTGGAACTGGTGCACGCTGCCGAGCGCGCGCTTCAGCAGCACGTTTTCCTGACGCAGGCGCCGGCTTTCGAGCTTCTCGCGGACCTTGACCTTCAGTTCGTCCACGTCGAACGGTTTGATGACGTAGTCGCAGGCCCCGAGACGGAGGGCTTCGATGGCCGTCTCCTGCGAGGCGAACGCCGTCATCATGATGGCTTCGACGGTCGGATCGAGCGATTTCGCGCCGCGCAGCACTTCGATGCCCGTCATGTCGGGCATCTTGATGTCGGAAATGAGCAAGTCCACGGTGCCGCGCTCGAGGGCGGCGAGCGCCGTCTTCCCGTTCTCCGCGAGCAACACGTCGTAGCCTTCCCGCTTCAACACGATCGCCAGCAGCTCTCGCATCGATCGCTCGTCGTCTACGACGAGGATCCGAGCCGTGGCAGCGGCTGCAGCGGGTTCGTGAGCGACGGTTTCGGTGGCCATGGTGCGGACGCTCTCTGTTTATCGGCGCTTCGCGCCAGGGGCCGAGGCGCGAGCCAGCGCGATGCCTGCGCGATGTGCCGTGAGCCGTGTGCCCTGCGCCAGGGCATGCCAATCTGAGCGATGTGCACGTCGTGTCTCACGCAGCCGCTCCGACTTCCACGTGCAGTGGGAGCCGAACGCGCACCGCGGTCCCGCGGCCGGCCGCCGACTCCACCTGAATCTCTCCATCGTGGTCGCTTACGATGCGGTGCACGATGGCCAGGCCAAGGCCGCTGCCCCGCCCAAACGTGCCGTGGAACGGCTGGAAGATGCCGTCCAGGTCCTCGGCCGGGATGCCAACGCCTTCGTCGCTGATCGACAGCACGAGGTCGCCTCCGTCGGCGAACGCCGTCACCGGTTCGAGTGAAACGGCGAGCAGCAGCCGGCCACCGTTTGGCATGGCGCGCAATCCGTTGGTCGCGAGGTTCCAGACGATCTGCCGCAGCTGGTGTTCGTCGGCGACGTACATCACTTCATCGGGGACGACCGAGACCTCGATCGTGTGATCGTCGCGGACCTCGGAGCTGTTGCGCAGCAGGATTGCCGTTTCGCGCAAGACCTTGCCGACCTCGAATCGGGTCGTCTGCCGGCGCTGCGGTCTTGCATAGGACAGGAACGAGCTGATCGTCTCGTTCAAGCGCTCCGACTCGCGCAACACGATGTCCATCAGCTGCGCCTGCTCGTCCGAGAGCGTCAATTCCTGTCGCAGCACTTGGATCGATCCCCGCAGTGACGCGAGCGGATTGCGGATCTCGTGCGCGA
>JBKPMA010000550.1:0-6702 GCA_046731935.1 Acidobacteriota bacterium | reverse complement strand
GGAGCGGTGTGTCCGTGTTCTGATTCCAGCGCACGCGGATCGCCTGTTGCGGCGCGTACAGCCGCGGCCCGCGCGACGCGGTCATGGCGTTCGCCTGTCTAAGTGGCGTGATGTTGTCGAGGATCCAGAACGATCGTCCGTGCGTCCCGACCACGAGGTCGTCGCCTTTGATCACGAGATCGCGGATCGACGTCCCGGGCATGTTCAACCGGAGTGACAGCCACGTCGCTCCAGCGTCGAGCGACACGTAGACCGCTTGTTCGGTGCCTGCGAACAGCAATCCTTGTCGCTGGGGATCTTCGCGGACGCTATTGACGATCCCACCGGCCGCTATGCCCTGGACAATCTCCGTCCAGGTCTTGCCATCGTCAGTCGTCTTTAGAATGTGCGGTCTGAGATCGTCGAGCCGGAACGTGTTGATGGCCGCATACGCCGTGCTGGCGTTGAAGTGCGACGCTTCGATCATCGACACCTTCGCCCAGGGTCCTAGCGAGGGCGGCGTCACATCGGTCCACGTGGCGCCGCCATTCGACGTCACGTGGATCAAACCGTCATCGGTGCCGGCCCAGATGCGGGCGCCGTTGATGGGTGACGGCGCCAGCGTGTAGACGACACCGCGAGCAGTCGCGCGGGCGGCCTCGCTGCCACTGTACTTGCCGACGTTGGCCGGCACCTCCCATGTCTGACGGGCGAGGTCAGGAGAGATCGCCGTCCAGCTGTGACCACCGTCGGTCGTCTTCCAGACGACGTTCGAGGCGAAGTACAAGGTTCGCGGGTCCGTCGGCGCGAACACGATCGGCATGGTGCGGACGACGCGATACGTGCCCGTTCGAAATATCTCTGGTGCGATGTTCTGCACTTGTCCGGTCCTGCGGTCGTAGCGCGTGATCTTTCCACCGTACACAATGTCGGGATCCAGCGGATCGGGCGCAACGTATCCGTACTCTTCCGCACCTACCGGGTGCCATTCGCGGAACGTGATCTGCCCGTCGTCGCCGCGGCTGCTGACACAGGCAGAGCCGCTCTCCTGCTGTCCGCCGCACACGCGATAGGGAAAGGCGTTGTCGGTGCTCACGTGGTAGAACTGCGCGGTCGGCTGGTTGTACCAGCTGCTCCACGACGCTCCGCCGTTCACCGAGATGACAGCGCCCTGATCGGCTGCCAGCAGAATGATTTCGGGATGCTTCGGGTTGATCCAGAGCCTGTGGTAATCGTCGCCGCCGGGCGCGCCTCGAAAGGCCGCGAACGTGTGTCCGCCATCGACCGATTTCCACGCCACGACGCTGGCCGTGTAGACGACGTCTGGATTGAACGGATCGACTTTCACCTCGGCGAAATCGTCGCCGCGCTCGGTGACCAGCGGGCCGGGATTCACTAGCGTCCAGGTCTCGCCTGCGTCATCCGATCGATAGAGGCCGCCGTGGTGCTCGGCTTCGACCGTCGCGAACAAGCGCCGCGCATTGCTGGGCGCGATCGCGAGGCCGACCCGTCCCAGCCGATCGTCCGTGAAGGTCGGAAGTCCGTTCGTTAGCGGCCGCCACGTCGTGCCACCGTCCGTTGACTTGTAGACGCCGCTGCCGGGTCCGACGAACTCGCCGTTCTCCCAGGGCGCCTGCCGCGACTCCCAGAGCACTGCGTACACGACGGCGGGATTGGCTGGATCGATGACAACGTCGGCTGCCCCGGTATCGTCGTCTTTGTAGAGCACCCGGTTGAACGTGACGCCGCCATCCAACGACCGGAAGAGGCCGCGCTCGCTGTTTGCGCCGTAGGGATGGCCGAGCACGGCGACAAACAGGCGATTCGGGTCGCGGGGATCGACGGCAATCTGCGGGATCTGCTGTCCATCGCGCAATCCGAGATGTGTCCAGGTACTGCCGCCGTCGACGGATTTGTAGATGCCGTCACCCGTTGAGAGGTCGGGGCGCTGGAGACCTTCGCCGCTGCCGACGTAGATCACGCGAGGATCGGACGGTGCGATGGCAATCGCGCCAATCGAGCCGGTGGGCTGACTGTCGAAGATCGGGTTCCAGGTACGGCCGTAGTCGGTCGTCTTCCACACTCCGCCGTTGACGACGCCGATGTAGAAGACATTGGGCTGATCGGCGATCCCGGCCGCGGCTTTCGTCCGGCCGGCTCGAAACGGCCCGATCATCCGGTACTGCATCTCGCTGCAGCACGAGGCGAGAACAGAAGGGAGATCGCTGCCCGGCGCGGCGGCGCGTCCGGCGGCGAGCGGAAACTGAATGCTCAGGCAGAGTGCCAGCAGCGCGAGACCGCATCGGCTCATGATCACGTGTAGCTCCTGCCGCTAGGTGCGGGCAAAGTCGATGAAGCCTCGATCCGGGTCGGTGTCGATCAGGCGCACCCGCACGCGGTCGCCGACGTCGAGTCCCTCGAAGCCGCGCTCCAGCTTGCCTTCAATCGGCGGTGAGGCGAGACGGACCCACGTGCCCTTCGGACCGGCACCAGTCACGACGGCGTCGAACACGTCGCCGATGCGTTGTCCGATCCAGAGAGCGGCGGCCGCCTTGCGCACGAGGCGCTCGACCTTGTTGGCCGCGTCTTCCTGCCGGGTGCAGTGCTCGGCGAGCGCCGTGAGTTCGTCCAGCGTGTACGGCGTCGGCTGCCCGGCCAGGGTGGCTTTGAGCAGGCGCTGCGTGATGAGATCTGGAAACCGCCGGTTCGGCGCGGTCGCGTGCGTGTAGGCCTGCGTCGCCAACGCAAAGTGCGGCTCGGGATCCGCGCCTGCTGCGCGCGCGGCGTACTCGCCGCTGCCCAGCAGCTTGATGATCGTCAGCGACAGCTCGGAGAAGTCGGCCGGCGCGGCGACACGACGGACCTGGAGAAACTGTTGAAGCGCGAGCACGTCCGGCGTCGCGGGGAGTGTCGTGCCGTAGCGCGCCGCGACCTCGACGATCCGGTCCCAACGCTTGGGCGTGCGAACGACGCGGCGGATGGACGGAGAGCCGCGATCCGACAAGTAGCGCGCGGTTGCGCCATTGGCCGCGACCATGAAGTGTTCGATCAGATTGCGCGCGCGGGTATGTCCGGTCTCGGCAATGTCTTCGACCTCGTCCTGCCTCACGGTGAACTGCGCGTCCACGCGATCCAGATCGAGCGCGCCGTCTTCATGGCTGCGATCCCGCAGCTGCTGGGCGAGCTCGTCCTGCTCGCGGATCTGCCGATCGAGCCCAGGGACCGCAGACAACGCACGAGGGGCAGGACCGGCGCCGTCGAGCCATGCGCCGACGTCGGGGTAGGAGAGCCGCGCGCGGTTGTGAACGAGGGCCCGGTAGGCGGTGCTGGAGGCGATGCGGCCGTTCGCGTCAGCCTCGAGCTCGATGACCATGGCCGCACGATCGTCGCCGTAGTTGAGAGACGTGCGATCGGTGGACAGCGCCTCCGGCAGCATCGGAAAGATTTCGGCCGGTGTGTAGACCGACGTGGTGTTCGTGCGGGCGTGATCGTCCAGCGCGGATTGCCGCTGCACCAGAAGGTCGACGTCCGCGATGGCGACGAGCAGCACGCGGCAGCCGTTTCGCGGCTCGTCCAGCACTTCGAGCTGATCCAGATCGCGGGAGTCTTCGTTGTCAATCGACGACCAGGGCAGATGGCGAAGGTCACGAAGGCCCGTGAGCGCCGGCGCAGGCAACCGCTGCAGTTCCTGGCGGGCCTCGGGCGGCAGGTCCGGTTCGAATCCCCGCTCGAGCATCGCCCGACGGGCGATCGCCTGCAGTCTGTCGCGTTGGCTCCGGGACCCGTTTGATCGCTCTGACATAGGGCACTATCGATATACCATTCGCTCCACCATGTCACCTCGCCTGATCCCGCAGATCGCCAAGGTGGGTTGTTGTGTGCTGGCGCCGGCCATGTTGCTCGGCCCGATTGCAGCGGCACCGCGACAACAACAGGAGCCGGCCCACGCCGTGATCGCGCCGGTGGCGCTGCAGCCATTGGCGCAGCACGTGCGACGGGTCGAAACGGCACTCGCGTACCTCGGTCAGCCGCTGACCGCGGCGGATCGCGCCCGCTTGAACGGCGCGATTGGTGAGGCAGACGACGAGCGCGCGGTCGCCGGTATCGACGCCGCACTCGACCCGTACGTCCTGCTGGACGTCACCATCAATCCGGAGAGCCGCGTCAGCGTGACGCCAGGACATGCGCAACCAGCGCTGGTCGAGGGCGGATCCCGTCTGTTTCTCGTCAGGGTGCGGAACCTCGCGGGTACGACCGCACCTATCCGCGTGACGAGCCCGAATGCCGGGAGCGTGTCGATTGGATCGTGGAGCAGCGGAGGCGCGCCGGATCCTGCGATCACGCTCAAACCCGGCGACATCACCACCCGCTGGGCCGACTTCACCGTCTACGACAAGCCGCCGATGTCGGCGAAGCTGTCCGGACTCGGTCTCGAGTACGCGATCCTCGAGGTGTACAGCCGCGACCGGGGACAGCGGGCCGCCGACATCTCTGTGGATGTCGGCCAAGGCTCCGCCGACGTCGGCTTCCGGAACCAGGTGTCAGTCGTCTTCACGGCGGCACCCGCCTTCAACGTCAGGTTCCACATCACTGACGAACTGGGGCGGCCGTCGATCGCCTCGTTCACGATTACCGACGCGCTCGGACGTGTCTATCCAGCCACCGCAAAGCGGCTCGCACCGGACCTGCCGTTTCAATCACAGGTCTATCGCGGAGACGACGAGGATCTCGACCTGCCGGCCGGCCGCTACGACATCGCGTGGACGGCCGGTCCCGAGTATCAGGCGGGGCACACGACACTCGACGTCGGGCCCTCGCACGCATCAGAGATCACGGTCGTGCTGCAACGCTGGATCGATCCGGCGAAACTCGGATGGTTTTCTGGTGACCACCACGTACATGCGGCCGGCTGCTCGCACTATCAGGATCCGACGCTGGGCGTGAACCCGGAAGACATGATGCGCCAGGTGCGCGGCGAGGCACTGAACATCGGCGCCGTCCTGACGTGGGGGCCGTGCTACTACCACCAGAAGCAGTTCTTCTCGGGCAGCGATCATCCGCTCTCGACGGCCGATCGCCTGTTGCACTACGACCTCGAGATCTCGGGATTTCCCTCGAGCCATGCCGGCCATCTCGTGCTGCTGGGCCTCAAGGATCAGGACTATCCGGGGACGAAGCGTCTCGAAGACTGGCCGACGTGGGACTTGCCGGTACTGAAATGGGCGCGTGGGCAGGGCGCAGTCGTCGGCTTCGCACATTCCGGCTGGGGCCTCGAGTCCAAGGCCACCGAGGTGCCGAACGACGAGGTACCGGCGTTCGACGGCATTGGCGCGAACGAGTACATCGTGGACGTGACCGAACCGAACGCAGTGAACTTCATCTCCACCGTGGACACCCCGTGGCCGTGGGAGCTCAACATCTGGTACCACACGCTCAATGTTGGATTCCGCACGCGGATCAGCGGCGAGACCGATTTCCCCTGCATCACCGACGAGCGCGTCGGTGCTGGCCGCACCTACACGAAGCTCGATCGGCTGTCGTACCGCGGCTGGACAGAGGCGATCGAGCGTGGAGCGGCCTACGTCTCGGACGGTCGCACGCACCTGATGAACTTTGCGGTGAACGGCACCGCGGTCGGCACGGCAAACAGTGAGGTGGCCCTACCCGCCTCGGGCGGCTCCGCGCACGTAACGATCTCCGCCGCGGCGCTGCTCGATGCCACACCGGACTTGCGGATGAGCACGCGCGCCTGGGACGAGAAACCATACTGGTCGGTCGAACGCGCCCGCATCGGCGTCTCTGGCGACATCACCGTTGAGGTCGTCGTCAACGGACGCGTGGCCGCGAAGACCACCACGCGTGCGGATGGTCAGATTCGCCCGCTCACCTTCGACGTGCCAATCGCACGCAGCTCGTGGGTTGCCGTCCGGGTGCCCGGCGCCGCGCACACCAACCCCATGTTCGTGACCGTCGGCGGCGCGCCCATCCGCGCGTCACGCGCGAGCGCCGAGTGGTGTCTCGCGGCGGTCAACCAGTGCTGGACGCAGAAGGTCAAGAACATCCGCGACTCCGAACGCGACGAGGCGCGGCGTGCGTACGATCACGCGCGCGAGGTCTACAAAGCCCTCGCGGCCGAGTCGACAGCTCCCTGAGGCACGGTCCATGCCCAATCGCCGATCGTTTCTGACCACGTCACTGCTCGCGGCACCTGCGCTGACTGCCGCGTCAACGGTTCAGAACGAACGGGCCCCGCGACCGCTCAAGGTTGTCTCGGTCGGCGGGCATCCGGACGATCCCGAGTCAGGGTGCGGCGGCACGCTCGCGCTCTTCGCGGCGGCAGGGCACCGGGTGTCGATCGTCTATCTGACCAGAGGAGAGCGCGGCATAGACGGCAAGTCGCTCGACGAGGCCGCCCGGATTCGTACGGCGGAGGCGCAGCATGCCTGCGCGATCCTGCAGGCCACCCCGATCTTCGCCGGCCAGATCGACGGCGCCACCGAGTTCAACGCGGATCGCATGCGCGGGTTCATCGAACTGTTAACCAAGGAGCGACCCGACATCGTCCTCACGCACTGGCCGGTCGATACCCACATCGATCACCAGATCGCGAGCCTCCTGACCTTCCGCGCCTGGCTGGCCGCGCGCCAGTCCTTCAGCCTGTTCTATTTCGAGGTCAACGCCGGAGAACAGACCCGCCTGTTCCTGCCCACCGAGTATGTGGAC
>JBKPMA010000549.1:0-9838 GCA_046731935.1 Acidobacteriota bacterium | reverse complement strand
GCTCCGCAGCGGCGGCCGTCTTGACGGCGATGAGCAGTGCAGCGGCCAGGACGGTGAGCGTGCGAGCTGTGCGCGTTCTCATGCACACATCGTCGGGCGGCTGCGGACGCACGATCGAGCGAAATGTCGCGGGACGGACGGACACGTGACGAAGCGGACGGCACGACCGGCGGAACGGTCTTTCTTTTCGACGCTACTGACAGCCAGCGGCCGAATGGTGCAGCGCAGGACATTCCGGCTGAAGGCTCGCCTCGAGCGCCGCACGAGCGCATTGCGAATCGCGACCAGTGCCACTACGATCCCCGGCGCGTGCTGGTGTGCGGTCGTTCGCCATCCGTTAGCAAAGGAGCACTGTCATGACTCGGTGGCTGACGCCCGTGATCCTGGCGATCGTCGTGTCGGTGGGAGTGAGGACGCACGCGGCGCCGCCGGCACCGACCGATGCCGACATCAAGGCACGCGTGGATGCGCTCCTCGCGAAAATGACGCTCGATGACAAGATCGGACAGCTGAACCAGGCTGGAGCCATCGCGTTCGGGCCTAACGCACCCAAGATCGAGGACGTCGTGCGTAAGGGCGGTGCCGGATCGGTCCTCTGGCTCAACGACACCAAGCGGTTCAACGCCCTCCAGAAGATTGCCCTGGAGGAGAGTCCGTCGAAGATTCCGCTGCTGTTCGGTCTCGACGTCATCCACGGTTACCAGACCATCTTCCCAGTGCCGCTCGCCATGGCCGCCTCGTGGGATCCCACGCTGGCCGAGCGCGCGCAGACCATCGCGGCCCGCGAAACGCGGGCGGCGGGACTGCAATGGACGTTCGGACCGATGGTGGATATCGCCCGCGACGCGCGCTGGGGACGCATTGTCGAAGGTGCCGGCGAGGATCCGTACCTCGGGTCGGCGATGGCTGCAGCACAGGTGCGCGGCTTTCAGGGTCAGGCGCTGGGCGACGCCCAGGACCGCGTCGTCGCCTCGGTGAAGCACTTCGTCGGGTACGGGGCTGCAGACGGCGGCCGCGATTACGACCCCGTGTATCTGTCCGAAGCGCAGCTGCGAAATGTCTATCTGCCGCCGTTCCATGCGGCGGCGAACGCTGGCGCAGGGACGTTCATGAGCGCCTACATGGATCTCAACAACGTGCCTGCGACAGGCAACGCGTTCATCCTGCGTGACGTGCTCAAAGGCGAGTGGGGCTTCAAAGGATTCGTCGTCAGCGACGCCATGGCCGTCGGCAATCTCGTCATCCAGGGTTTCGCCCGCGACGGGCGCGACGCCGCCTTTCGCGCGCTGCATGCCGGCGTCGACATGGACATGGCGAGCGGCACCTTTCCGCAGAACCTTCCCGCGCTCGTGAAGGACGGCACGGTCGCGACCGCGGAGATCGACGACGCGGTGCGGCGGATCCTGACCGTCAAGGTGCGGATCGGCCTTTTCGAACATCCGTACACCGACGAGTCACTGCTGGCGAAGGTCGTGGCGTCTCCGGAGCACAAGAGCGAAGCACGCTCGGCGGCACAGCGGTCGATGGTGCTGCTGCGCAACGAAGGCAAAGCCCTTCCGCTTTCGAAAGACGTGAAACGTGTCGCGGTCGTCGGCCCGCTCGGCGACTCGCAGGACGCGACAGACGGCTCGTGGATGGTCTTCGGCCACGTCTCGAACGCGGTCACCGTGCTTCAGGGCATCAAGGCCAAGCTACCGAACGCAACGGTCGACTTCGCCCCGGGACCTGAAATTCGACGCGAAATACCGTCGTTCTTCGACAACCTCATTCCGGGACCGAAGAAGCCGCCACAGACAGCGGAGCAAGGCGAAGACGCGTTCAAGCAGGCAATCGCCACAGCGAAGACCGCCGACACCGTGATCATGGTGCTCGGCGAAAACGCAAACATGGCGGGCGAGGCGGCGTCACGCGCCTCGCTCGATCTCCCTGGCCGGCAACAGGAGCTGCTCGAAGCGGTCGTCGCGCTCGGCAAACCAGTGGTTCTCGTGCTGCTGAACGGACGTCCGCTCGCGATCTCCTGGGCGGCCGAGCACGTGCCGGCGATCCTCGAGGCCTGGGAACCGGGCAGTGAAGGCGGCAACGCGGTTGCGGACATCCTGTTCGGCGACGTCAATCCTGGTGGCAAGCTGCCAGTCACGTTCCCGCGGAGGACCGGCCAGGCGCCGCTCTACTACGCTCGGACTCTGACGCACTCGCCCGAGGGGAGCATGATGTACAACCCGCGCTACTGGGATGGCCCGGTGTCGCCGCTCTATCCCTTCGGCTTCGGTCTCAGCTACACCGCCTTCGCGATCGACAATCTGAAGGTGTCGATGCCGCAGGTGAAGATCGGCGGCTCGCTCGCGATCACCGCAGACGTCGCCAACACCGGCTCCCTCCAGGGCGATGAGGTCGTGCAGCTGTACATTCATCAAAAGGCCGGCAGCGACTCGCGTCCGATGCGCGAGCTGAAAGGCTTCGAACGCGTGACGCTCAAGCCAGGCGAGAAGAAGACCGTGACGTTCCAGCTCGGTCCCGACGAGCTCGGATACTGGAGCACGAGCCGCAAGGGATGGGTGCAGGACGCCGAGGCGTTCGATGTGTGGGTCGGATCTGATTCCACGGCCAAGCTGAGCGCCGGCTTTACCGTGGTTCGCTGAACGGATACTTCTTTCGTGCGCATCGTCGGCGCGGGCATCGTCCGGACTACGACGCTACTGCTCTGTGTGATCGGGCCCGCTGTGTGTGCGCAGGCACCCGATGCAGGCCGCGCCCATCCGCCGCGCATTTACACCACGCAACGGCTCGCGGGCCAGCCACCCTCGATCGACGGACACCTCGACGACGAGGCGTGGACCGAAGGTGAGTGGGCGGGCGACTACACCCAGCAGCTCCCAGTCGAAGGCGGGAAGCCGTCGCAGAAGACCGAGCTGAAGGTCCTCTACGACGAGAAGTACGTCTACTTCGCGATCCGCGCCTACGATGACATGGCCAAGGTCGCCCGGTACTCGTCGCGGCGCGACGAGATCGCCGGCGACATCGTCGGCGTGTGCTTCGACAGCTATTTCGACAAGCGCACGGGCTTCGAGTTCGACATCACGTCGGCCGGAACGAAGATCGATCTCGTGCTCTCTAATGAGGGCTGGGACACCACGTGGGACGCCGTGTGGGACGGCAAGGTCGCCTACGAAGCCAACGCCTGGACAGCCGAGTTCAGGATCCCTCTGAGCCAGCTGCGCTACGGCCCGCAGGACGCGCAGGTCTGGGGCATGCACGCGTGGCGCTGGATCGATCGCTTCCAGGAAGAGAGCCAGTGGAATCTGATCCCGCGGCAGGGCACCGGACGCCTGTACAACTTCGGTGAGCTGCACGGGATTCAGGGATTGAAACCGCGCCGGCGCATCGAACTGCTGCCCCACGCGCTGACACAAGTCGAGTCGCTGCCAGAACAGGCCGGGAATCCTTTCGACGGCCCGAACGGCACAGGAGCGGTTGGACTCGACGCGAAGGTCGGCCTCTCCTCCAACTTCACGATGGACGCGACGGTCAATCCTGACTTCGGCCAGGTTGAAGCGGATCCTTCGGTCGTGAACCTGACGACGTACGAGACCTTCTACGAGGAGAAGCGACCCTTCTTCCTGGAAGGCAAACGAATCTTCACGCTGGGCCTGGAAGGGAGTGCCATCGCCGGCGACGAGAACGGCGCGTTGGAAGGCGATCAGCTCTTCTACTCACGACGCATCGGCGCGGCGCCCTCTATCCAGCCTTCGATTCAGGACGGCGCCTTCCTCGAGACGCCGGGCCAGACGTCCATCATCAGCGCCGTGAAGGTGACGGGCAAGACGAAGGATGGCCTCTCGGTCGGCCTGCTGCAGAGCGTCACGGACGACGAACACGCCAACGTCTGGTTCAACGGCGTCGAATCGCGCGTGCCCGTGGCGCCGACGACCAATTATGTCGTGGGCCGCGTGCAGAAAGACTGGAACAAGGGCAACTCGATCCTCGGCGGGATGTTCACGTCCACACATCGCTGGCTGCCGGATGACGTTGCCCTCCACCAGTTGCCAACCGACAGTTTCACGGGCGCGGTGGACGCCACGCAGTTCTTCGGCGATCGATCGTACGTGTTCGAAGGCAAGGGCGTGTTCAGCCGGATCGCTGGCGATGCCTCGGCCATCAGGGCCCTTCAGGCCAATCCCGTGCACTACTACCAGCGGCCTGACGCCTCGCATCTCGGCGTGGATCAGAACGCGACGTCGATGCTGGGCAGCGCCGGGACCGTGCGTGTCGCCCGATACGGAAAGAGCAAGTGGCTGTGGTCGGAGTCAGCGCGGTGGATGTCGCCAGGCCTGGAGCTGAACGACGTCGGGTATCTACGACAGGCAGATCTGATCCTCAACGAGGCCAAGCTGGAGTTCAAGGAGATCGAGCCACACGGAGTGTTTCGCTCGTACGGCTTTTCAGTCACGCGCGACGACACCTGGGACTTCGGTGGGCTGAAGACGATTGGCAGCACCAGTTTTCTCGCCAATGGCGCGTCCCGGAACCTGTGGACCGCCTGGGCGGGTGTGACCGTGCGCGAGGCGCCAACTGACACGCGCCTGCTGCGCGGCGGTCCGGCTATGACCACGAGCGGTCGTGTCGCGGCAGTCGCTCTCGTGAACAGCGATCCGTCGCGACGCGTCAACGTGGAAGCCTCGATGGAGCGGGACTTCGTGATGGACGGAGATGCCCGGAGAAACAACGTGACCACGCAGGTCAACATGCGGCCGGCCAATGCGTTCTATCTCTCGGTGATCGCATCCTACGAGCACAACGTAGACGACCTGCAGTATGTGGACACCGCGGATCCCGGCGGTTCGCCGCGTTATATCCTGGGCCGGCTGGATCAGGACACACTCGGCCTCACGTTCCGAGCCAACGTGTTCGTCTCTCCCGATTTCACGATTCAGTACTACGGCAGCCCGTTCGTCTCGAACGGCGCCTACGGCACGTTCAAACGTGCGACGACGCCGCGCGCCAGCGAATATGCCGATCGCTTTCACACGTTCTCGGACTCGGAGATTGCTTTCGTGCCGCAGGCCAACGCCTACCGCGTCACGGAGGGCAGTGACAGCTACGCGTTCGGTAATCCCAACTTCGACTTCCGGCAGTTCCGCTCGAACCTCGTGGCGCGCTGGGAATACAAACCCGGCTCGTCGCTCTACGTCGTCTGGTCGCAGGATCGCACCGACCAGGAGGTGTTCGGGCGATCGCTGACGAACAGTCTCGACGCGCTCCGGCTCGCGCCGGCGACCAACGTGTTCCTGGTGAAGATGAGTTACTGGTTCGGACGGTAGTGACCAATATGCCACGTGAGTAGCATCAGATGAGCCTGTATCACGTTGCGCTCTATCCCGGCGACGGCATCGGCCCCGAGGTGATCGACGCCACCGTGGCGGTGCTCGACGCGGTGGAACGCGGCGGGGGATTCCGTATCAAGTACGAGCGATTCGACTGGGGCATGCCGCACTACGAGCAGCACGGCCGGGTTGCGCCAGACGATTTCCTGTCAACGCTGCGAAGGTTCGACGCCATCCTCCTCGGGGCTGTCGGCTGGCCCGCGTGTCTGCCCGATCACGTCACGCTCGCACCGCTCATCAGGATGCGTCAGGCATTCGATCTGTACGCGTGCGTGCGGCCGGCGCGGACCTTCCATGGCGTTCCCAATCCCTTGCGCAGTCAGGAGCCCATCGATCTGGTCGTCGTTCGCGAGAACTCTGAAGGCGAGTACGTGGACAACGGCGGCATCACCGCGATCGGCACGCCCGACGAAGTTGCGGTGCAAACCGCGGTGCACACGCGGCGTGGTGTGGAACGGATCCTCAGATTCTCCTTCGAGCTGGCGCGCACGCGACGGCGCCGTCTGACCATGATCACCAAGTCGAACGCTCAGCGATTCGCCTACGTGCTGTGGGACCGTGTGCTGTCGGAGCTCGCGCCGCGGTTCACCGACGTGACGACCGAGAAGCTGCACGTCGACGCGGCAACATTGGAGCTGGTGCGGCGGCCGCACACGTTCGACGTGATCGTCGGATCCAATCTATTCGGCGACATCCTGAGCGATCTGACCGGAGGCATCACCGGCAGCCTCGGGCTGAATCCCTCGGCGAACCTCGACCCCTCGCGGCGCGCGCCGTCGCTGTTCGAGCCGGTGCACGGGTCCGCGCCGGATATTGCGGGACGGGGAATCGCGAATCCGACGGGCGCGATTCTGAGCGGCGCGATGATGCTCGAGTGGCTTGGACAGCCACAAGCTGCGGCGGCAATCCGTTCCGCCGTCGAACGGACGCTCGAGGCGGGCCACCTGACGCCGGACCTCGGCGGCCGCCTGGGGACCGCACAACTGGCCGAGCGCGTTGCCGGTGCGCTCGCGGGCTGAGTGTCAGGCCAGATCCTCCGCCTTGGCCGCGATGAACCGGTCCATCAACGCGGTCGTTTCCTCCCACTCCTGGGTCTCGAGGCGGAGCCGGCGGCGTCCGGGTGTGGTCAGGCGATAGAACCGGGCACGGCGGTTGTTCTCGGACATTCCCCATTCAGACGCGATCACGCCCTCTTGCTCGAGCTTCAAGAGCACCGGATACAGCGTGCCCTGATTCACCGCCAGCAGGTCGCCGCTGATCTGCTCGATGCGGCGAGCGATCCCGTACCCATGCAAGGGTCCGAGGAGCTCGAGGGTCTTCAGCACCATCAACGCAAGGGTGCCTTGTTGAACGTCGCGCTTCTCCACGTGAGGGGCTCCTGTGGGCTTCCAAAAGGAGTGTGCCACACATTCCTGTTGGACAGCAACGCGTGGCGACGACGCGTCAGTCCGCGAGCGCCGCCGCCTGGTGCCGGTACCCCAGGGCTTCGTACCCGATGACACTGACCGCCGGTGCGAGCATGACAATCACCAGGCAGCTCGGCATGTTCAGGCCGGCACGCGCGGCAACGATCGCCGCGACGATGACAGCGGCCGTTGCCGCCCCTAGCACCACATGGAGCGAGTCCCAGCGCCGGACCAGATAGTAGTGGAGGGCGTAAATCAGCAGGAGAAAGGCGCTCACGGGGATCGCGACGGTCAGCACGGCCGCCAGCGGGCTGATCTCGGCCTGGTGCTCGATGAAATAGGCGGCGACGTGCAAGCCCGCACCCGTCGCGACAATGGACGTCACGATCAGCATCTGACCGTATCCCCACACGAAGGAACGATCGCGATGCCTGTGAAGGATGTCGGCGGCAGGCACGATGTAGTACACCCACCACAGACCGAACGTGAGTCCTGTACCCGCCAGACCCACCAGGGCCGCATCCATCGTCCAACCCTGCTGCTCGACCACCGCTGACAACGCCGCGACGGTACCGACGACGCCTTCGCCGAGCGCGATGATTGCGAAGAGCGCGTGTCGCTCGGCCATGTGGTGCGCGTGCCACGGCGTGCCGCCGTCGTGGCGTTCTGCGAGCACGGGACCGGCCAGCTCCACCAGCACCAGAACGATGATGAGCGCTGCCGTTGCTATGTTCGGGAGCACGACGAAGATCTGCGCCACCCAGCCGATCTGCGCGATTGAGACGGCAATGGCGTAGGTCCGACATGCGCGGCCGCGGCCGGGGTCCTGACGGGCGGCGCGGAGCCATTGAAAGACGAGCGCGACGCGCATGATCACGTAGCCGAGCACCATGACGGACGTGTCCAGATGCTCACCGTGTTCGAGAGAGGCGAACATCCGCGGCAGGCCAATCGCCAGCACCAGCACGCCGATCATCTGGACCATCGTGACCAGCCGGAAGATCCAGTCGTCGGTGTCGTACGCCGACGCGAACCACGAGAAGTTGATCCAGGCCCAGCAGATGCCGAAGCTGGCGAGGGCGAAGCCGAGCAGTCCTGACTCGAAGTGTCCCTCCGCGAGCGCGTGCGCGAGCTGGGACGCGGCGAGGCCGAAGCTGGTCGCAAACGTCAGATCGAAGAGCAGTTCGAGCGGCGTCGCCACACGATGCGCCTCGTGCGGATCGCGGCCACCCATCCGGCGTGAGTGATGATGCAAGCTCTCGGCGCGCGGTAGCGAAGTGTTCACAGAGACAGCTTACCTGTCGGCGCGTCTTGGCCGGTGAGCGGTGCTTTGTTCTGACATCGCACGGCGCTTTGAGATACGCTTGCCGATTGCTACCTCAGCGATTTAGGAGCCTCTATCGTGTGCGGCATCGTTGCGTCTGTGTCCAGCCGGAACCGAGTCTCGTCTGACGGCCTGCTCTCCGCCGCGCGCCGCCTCGTGCATCGCGGCCCTGATGCCCAGACGGTCTGGACCGCGCCGCACGGCCGCGCCGGGCTTGGCCACGCGCGATTGAGCATCATCGACCTTGCCACCGGCCATCAGCCGATCGCCAATGAAGACGAGTCGCTTCACATCGTCGTCAACGGCGAGTTCTACGACTTCGAAGCGATCCGGCACGCGTTGCAGGCAAACGGTCATGTGTTCCGCACGGGATCGGACAGCGAGATCGCCTTGCATCTGTACGAGGATCTCGGTCCACGCGCGCTGCACCAGTTGCGTGGCGAGTTCGCCTTCGCGCTGTGGGACGAACGCGACGGGCTGCTGTTCGCCGGACGGGATCGGTTTGGCATCAAGCCGCTGTATTACGCACTCGTCGACGGCACGTGTCACCTGGCGTCGGAGGTCAAGGCGCTCCAGGCGCTTGGTGTGCCGATCCGCTGGGATCGCGAGTCGCTCTTCGACATTCACTACGGGCTGATGCACGCACCGAGCCGATCCACGTTCGACGGCATCTTCCAGGTCCCGCCGGGGTGCTATCTGCTGACCGATGGCGTCCACGCACACGTGCACTCGTACTGGGACTTCAACTATCCGCCCGCTGACGTCACGCAGGCGCCGTGCGATCCGCAGGAGGCGATCGAACGTCTTCGCGCCACCATATACGAGGCCGTGCGGCTGCGTCTGCGCGCCGATGTGCCGGTCGCGTGTTATCTGAGCGGCGGCCTCGATTCATGCTCGGTCCTCGGCATTGCGTCCGACATCGCTACCCAGCCGCTTCGCGCGTACACGCTCTCGTTCGATATGGCCGACTACGACGAGCGGGCCCTCGCCGAGGCACAAGCCGCGAAGTCGGGCGCGGAGTTCCATCCGATTCCGATTCAAGCGGATCAACTCGCGCACAATCTGGCGGACGCGCTCTATCACGCCGAGCGTCCGTTCGTGAACGCGCATGCGGTAGCCAAATACCTGCTGAGCAAGGCCGTACGCGACTCGGGCATCCGTGTCGTCATGACCGGAGAAGGCGCCGACGAAGTGTTCGCCGGCTATCCGTTCTTCAGACGCGACCTCGTGCTCTACAACATGGACGGACAGGATCCCGCGCACGCCAGGCAGCTGCTCGATGCCCTCAGCGCCGCCAACCCGGTGTCGGCCGGACTGCTGCTGCCCACCGGTGAGACGGATAGCTGCGACGGCACACGACGAATCCTCGGGTTCGTGCCCACGATTCTCGCGACGTGGGGCCAGCAGGGCGAGCACATGCGAGCCCTCCTCCATGCCGATTTCGTGTCGCCGTTCAAAGGCCGGGACTCGTTTCGCGCATTGCTCAATCACCTCGACGTCGAGCATCAGCTCGCTGGCCGTGAAGCGGTGAACCAGTCGCTCTACATCTGGGGCAAGACGACGCTGCCGAACTACATCCTGAGCAACCTCGGCGATCGCATGGAAATGGCGCATTCGGTCGAAGGACGGCTGCCATTCCTCGACCACAAGGTCGTCGAAGAAGTCGTGAAGCTTCCCGTGGCGATGAAGATTCGAGGCATGACGGAGAAGCATGTGCTGCGCGAAGC
>JBKPMA010000548.1:0-5873 GCA_046731935.1 Acidobacteriota bacterium | reverse complement strand
GACTACCTGAGGGCGCTGCGCGGACGCGACGTGCTCCGCGCGATCGTAGACGGCGCGCTGGGGTCGTATGACGTGCTGCTCGCGCCGACGCTTCCGATCGAGGCGCCGGTCATTGGCACTGTCTCCGTCACGATCGACGGCGTCCCCGAGCCCGTCAGAAACCTCATGCTTCGGTTGACGCAGCCGTTCAACGTCACGGGACATCCAGCGATTTCGATACCCTGTGGGATAACGAAGGCAGGCCTGCCCGCTGGGCTGCAGCTGGTCGGCAGGCATGGGCTCACGCCCGAGCTGCTTGGCGTCGCGCTCGCCTGCGAACAGCACGTCCGCGGCGTCTCCGCCTCCTAGCGGCGACGGTCGGCAGGCGGACCGATCGTGAGATACTGAGCAGTTGGCGGCGCATTCGGCCGCGGATCCAGTGCCAGTATTCGCACCCTTCTTTCACGCCTGGGAACGGCGTCTTGCCGCGGTCTCGACGACCAACCGTACGGTGCGTCCGTTCGACTGGGGCCTCGATTGGCTGCCCGCGAACGGGGTCCATCGAGAGGTGTCACATGAGGCGCGGCTGGACGCGTACGTGAAGTCCGTCCTTGCCGACTCCGATCGATACTTCACGCCTGACCCGACGACCGACTACGAGTTGACGCCCGCCCAGGGGGACGAGCCTGCCTGGTTGCGATTTCCGACCTCGCGATCCACGCCGCATCCCGAAAACAACGTCGTGCACGCCCGCTATTTTCCGGGAGCGCCCGGTCGGTCTCATCGGCGCCGCGCGGTCGTCGTCATGCCGCAATGGAACTCTGACCTCCGTGGACACGTCGGGCTTTCGAAGCTGCTGGCGCGCTTTGGCATCAGCGCGCTCAGGCTGAGCCTTCCCTATCACGATCGCCGCATGCCGCCAGAGCTTCGGCGGGCCGACTACATCGTCAGCTCGAATGTGGCACGGACACTCGAAGTATGCCGGCAGGCCGTACACGACGCACGCCGGGCCATCTGGTGGCTCGAGCAGCAAGGCTACGAGCGGATCGGCATTCTCGGGACCAGCCTCGGGTCGTGCCTGGCGATGCTGACCACGGCGCACGAGCCGCGCATCAGAGCGCAGGCCCTCAATCACGTGTCGCCGTACTTCGCAGATGTCGTGTGGCGCGGCCTCTCGACCGAGCACGTGCGGCAGGGACTCGAGGGCGCCATCGATCTCGAGCAGTTGCGCCGGCTGTGGATGCCAATCAGCCCGTATCAGTATCTCGAGCGCATCACGGATCGCCGCACGCTGCTCGTCTACGCGCGATACGACCTGACGTTTCCGGTCGATCTCTCCAGAGAGATCATCGCCGAATGCCGGCGGCGGCGGATCCCGCATCAAGTGCGCGTACTGCCGTGCGGTCACTACACGACGGGCTCAGCGCCGTTCAAGTACGTGGACGGCTACATCCTCACGAAGTTTCTGCTCAAGAATCTCTGATCACGAGCTCGAAGAGTCGCAGGGTCAAAGAGTCCCTGGTCGAAGGGTCGTGTCGAAGAGTCGGACCTTTCGACCCTGAGACGTTCGACCCTTGGACTCTCGACGTCAGAGATATTTCAGGAGTCCGGAGAGCGCTCCGTAGAGCACGCTGGCGAGCTGGCGGACGAGCGGAGACACCTGTCCGGTGTCGACGGCGTCGGCGACCGTCACAGGATCCGTCAGGGTGAGCCAGATCGTTGCAGCGGCCACGATCGCAGAGAGCACGGCGAGCGTGACGAACAAGCTGACGCTCAGGCGGGCAAGACGCATGGGGAGCACCACCCGTCCGATAGCGTATCACTCACACAGCGGCGGTCGAAGAGTCGAAGGGTCGAAGAGTCGAGGGTCGAACCCTTCGCCTGTTGGACTGTGTCTCAGGCCGGCAGAAGTGCTTCGGCAACGCCGAGGCCGAGCGTCGCGAGGCCGGGCTCGACAATGGCGCGGTCGCCGACGACCAGTGTCGTCACACGCTCGTCATCCAGATGTGCCCGCGCGACGCGCAGGACGTCGTCGAGGCGGAGCGCTTCGATCGTTGGTACGAAGCGCTCGAAGTAGTTGTCGGGGAGGCCGTACAGCGCAAGCTGCGCCGTCGAGCGGGCGATCTGCTCGGCCGTCTCGAAATTGCGGGGATAGCCGCGCGTCAATGCGGCTCTGGCGAGTTCGAGCTCCTCGGGAGTCACTGGCCGCTCGGCGCGAATGGCCCGCAGCTCGCCGATAGCTTCACGGATGGCCTCGCCCGTCACCGCCGTCTGCACGCTCACCTGCAGCTGGAATGGCCCGGGACCGCGCCTGAAATCAAAGGACGTGCGCGCGCCGTACGTGAATCCCTTGCCTTCGCGGAGATTCATGTTGATGCGGCTGACGAACTGCCCGCCGAGCACCATGTTCAGCAGCACGAGCGCGTGGTAGTCCGGCGTGCTGCGCGGCACGGCCACATGTCCCAGCCGCAGCTCCGACTGTGCTGCGCCGGGCCGATCGACCAGCGCCAGACGCGCCGGGGCCGCGGCGGGCGGTTGAAGCGCTCGCGCGAGTGCCTCGGCGATCGTCGGATCCGGATCCGACTCCGGCCAGTGACCGAACGCCTCCGACGCGTCTGCCAGCAACTGCTCATGAGAGGCATCGCCGACGGCAACGAGCGTGATGGCCGAGGGACGATAGGCGCGGCGGTGATACTGGCGTACGTCTTCGAGCGCGATCTGCTGCAGCGCGTCCTCGCTGCCAATCGCGAGATGTCCGTACGGATGGCTGCCATAGAGCAGCGACGCAAACGCACGATCGGCGAGAGCGGGCGGCAGATCGCGCAGCTGGCGCAGGCGGTTGGCTCTCAGCTGACGGACACGTTCGAACTCGTCGGGATCGAAGCGCGGGCGCAACACCAGATCGGCGAGCAGCCGCAGTCCGCGCTGCCTGAACCGATCCAGCGTGGTCAGCGTGAGCAGCGTGGCATCAGGTCCGACCTCGGTGTCGAATGACGCACCGATGCGCGCGAGCGCATCGTGCACTTCGAGCGCAGAACGATCGCCGGCGCCTTCATCCAGCATGTCGCCGGTGAGCGACGCCAGACCGGGGCGAGCCGCAGGATCCGCCGCCGACCCGACGCCGACCAGCAGCACCAGCGTCACGACAGGCACCGAGCGGTGCTCGACCGTCCAGACGCAGAGGCCGTTCGGCAGTCGGACCTTCCGGACTTCCGGGAACCGGTACGAGGGCGACGTTCCAGGAACAGGCAGCCGTGAGCGATCGACGGGGCTCACTGCACCACCGCCCGTCCGTCGAACGGCGCAGCCAGTTCGATCTGGCCTTTCGGGACAACGCTCAGCGAGACGCGCGGCTGGCCACAGAGGTACGTCGCAAGCGTAGACCGCAAGCCCTCGGCGGTCGCGTTCCTGTAGCGGGCGAGATCCTGGTCGAAGAAGCCGGGCTGTCCGATGAACGTGTTGTAGGCGTTCAGCTGATCCGACTTGCCGCCGAACCCTCCGACCGTCTGCAGGCGATAGACAAACTGCGCCTCGGCTTGCGCGAGGCTTCGTTCCATCTCATCGCTGTCAGGACCTTCAGCGGCGAGCGTCGCCATCTCCTCGTCGATCGCGGTCTCGAGCTCCGCGAGCGTACGACCGGGCGCTGCGGTCGCAATCACCTGGAAGAAGCTGCCAAGCTCGCGGGAGTTCTGAAACGCCGCGACCTCGGTCGCGATCCGCCGCGAGTACACCAGGGCGCGATACAGCCTCGACGTCTTGCCATTCGCGAGCACGTCGCTCACGAGATCGAGCTCCGCATCGCCGGCCTTGAACATCGCGGGCGAATGCCAGGCGAGATACACGCGCGGCAGCTCGACGCGATCCTCTTGAAGGAGACGGACAGGTGCCGGGAGCGTGGCGTCGCGCAGCACAGGTGCGACCGGCGGACCCGGTGGGATATCGCCGAAGTACCGATCCGCTAGCGCGAGCGCGACGTCTGGATCGATGTCGCCGGCAATCGCGAGCGACGCGTTCGCGGGATGGTAATACCGCGCGAAGAACGCGTGCGCTTCTTCGAGCGAGCTCGCCCGGAGATCGTCAGCGGATCCGATCGTCAGCCAATGATACGGATGGTCAGGCGCATAGAGAGCCGCGACCGTCGCCATCGTGGCCAGGCCGTACGGGCGGTTCTCGTAGTTCTGCCGCCGCTCGTTCAGCACCACGTCGCGCTGGTTGTTGAACTTGGCCGCGGTCAACGCGGGCAGCAGAAAGCCCATGCGATCGGATTCCATCCACAACGCCAGCTCGAACGCACTGGTCGGTACGACCTCCCAGTAGTTCGTACGGTCGGAGCTCGTCGATCCGTTCAGCAGCGCGCCGGCCTCCTGCAGCGGGTGGAAGTACCCCCGATCGTGATGCGCCGATCCCTCGAACATCAGGTGCTCGAAGAGGTGAGCGAATCCGGTGCGGCCAGGGACCTCGTTCTTCGACCCGACGTGATACCAGAGATTCACCGCCACGATCGGACAGTCGTGATCCTCGTGCAGGATCACCGACAGTCCATTACCGAGCGTGTGGCGCGTGAACGGAATATCCATGGTGTCAGGGGTGGTCGTGAGCGGCGAGACGGACGGCAGCTTGAATCGCTCAGGACTTCTCGATAGTCCCGCAGCTCTGCATTTCTTTGCCGAAATATGGATTCTTCACCGTCTCACCCTTCTGGAGCCAGCGTTTCTTCACCATCGGGCAATACATCTTGGACACGTGGTCGCCAACGGCGGCTTTCGTCGTATCCGCGTAGGCGATCACCGCACCGCTTAGTTTTCCGAATGCCTCGCGCGCGGCCTCGAGCGTCGTCGTCGCCGCGAGATCGTTGGCCGCCGCGACGATAGGCTGGCCTGCCGGGCCGAGCGCGTCGGCAGCCTTCGCGACCGCCTGCGCATCGGCCTTCGTCGTGGCGCGGCTGTCGTCTGCAAGCTGCGCCTGGATGCGGAAGTACGGATCGAGTACGTCGGTCAGCGAGTCAGCTGCACGGACGGGACTTGCAACCAGCGCCACTACGACCGCGACCAGACACCACGCTCGGCACGTCATCATCAAACTCCCGGTCCTGCCTGCCCGGCAGGACACGTTCACTTTACGGACTGGAGGCTACCTGACCAGCGTCACCGGAATCGGCCGTGCGTAGCTGGCGATCGAGACCTGCGCGGCCGCCTGTTCGGCAACTGACAGGAACGCGCGTCCCGCCACGGACGCTGGCTCCTCGATCACGATCGGGCGTCCGGTGTCACCGCCTTCGCGGATCGGCTGGTAAATCGGAATGCGGCCGAGGAACGGAATCGCCATGTCGGCTGCGAGCGCCTCGCCGGCGCCGCGTCCGAAGATATCCGATTCGTGGCCGCACTGCGGGCACGAGAAGTGACTCATGTTCTCGATCAGCCCGATCGTACGGATGTTCAGCTTCTGATACATCCGCACCGCCCGGCGCGTGTCGGCCAGCGACACCTGCTGCGGCGTCGTCACGACGATGGCGCCCGAAACCGGAACGGTTTGACTCAGGCTCAGTGCGACGTCACCGGTTCCGGGAGGCATGTCGACGATCAGGTAGTCGAGATTGTCCCACGCCACCTCGCGGAAGAACTGTTGAATGGCGCCGTGGAGCATCGGTCCACGCCAGATTACGGCTGAATCGTCTCCCGTCAGGAACCCCATCGACACGACTTGCACACCATATTTCTCGGCGGGCAGGATCTTCTGCCCGTCAGTGGCGAGCTGTGTCTGCAGGCCAAGCATGATCGGCACGTTCGGCCCGTAGATGTCGCCGTCCAGCATTCCGACGCGACTGCCCCGCTGCGCAAGTGCCACGGCGAGGTTTACCGCCACGGTGGTTTTCCCAACCCCGCCCTTCCCTGCAC
>JBKPMA010000547.1:0-4162 GCA_046731935.1 Acidobacteriota bacterium | reverse complement strand
GTGTAGCGGCCCCGTCAACGACGCCGAAGAGCTTGTACGATCCGTTGACGCCGTTCGATGGCAGGAACTGACTGCCGCTCCCGAAGAACAGATACTGCCGGGTTCCGACGACGACCGTTGCCAGCGCTCCGAAGAGCGGCTGGTCGGGGCCAGCTGCAAACAGCTTGCGCGCCGGCGTCGAGAAGTGCGGCTGCCCGCTGCGAAGCACTGTATCGAAACGCCAGACATTGCCGTCGAGATCGCCGACGTACGCACGACTGATTACCCGGGTGCCCGCTGGTCCTGATGTGGCGACGTCTGCCTGGATGGCGTTTTTCAGGGCAGAGCATCCCGCACCGGTGACTGTTGCGCAGTTGTCTACGGTCTCGGCACGTCCGTCACTGCCGACGTCGACGCTGTCATACAGCACGCCCTCACCGGCGTCGACCATGTAGACACGCTGTCCAGCCGCGGTGCCGCCGCGTCCGGCCGACTGCTGCGCACTCGCGGGAAAGGATCCCGATCCCATGATCGCCGCGAAAGGTCCCGTGTCTTGTGCGACGCGTCCGATCGAGGGCGCTGACCATGTCTGACCGACCGAGCGTTCGTCATTCGTCGCGGAGACGTCGAGGTCGCCGTACGTGCCCTGTGCCGGATCGAAGTGCGCGTAACGTGGGAACGACCATCGAAGGGGGATCCGCGCCGGCGACGCGAAACAGCGCAGCAGCGTCGCCGGGTCGTCAGCACCGGCCGGCGCGCAGGCGTCGAGCCCGTCGAGCGTGACGTCGAACGCCTGATAGAAGGTGCCGCCAGCCCCCTCACCGACGATGAGTACGGTGCGCCATGCGCGCGAGGCGCCGCTCGACACGACAATGTCTGCCAGCTTGGGTGAACCGTCCATCGTGAAGACGAAATGGTCCACAGACTGACCGAAACGAAGCGCGCGGAGCTTCGGCAGGAGATTGAAGGGAATGAACGCCCACACCTCGAGCCCGGTTCTCGCATCGAAGGCGTGCAGCATGCCGTCGTTGGCACCGACGAAAACGAGCGCCCGGCGCTTTCGGAGACGATCCCGGAAGAGCGCGTAATCGCCGTCCGGATCAGGATCGAGCGATGGCGGCGATAACACGGCCGGTGTGGATCCGAAGATTGCGCCGATAGGTTGCGCCCTCACCCATTCGATGACTGCACTGGCATCGAAGCCGTCGGGTCGCAGGTACTTGCTCAACACTGGGGCGTTGCCGGAGACGAACGGAACGATGGTTCCATCGGGTAGTGCCGTGAAGATATTGCGACTGGCGGCGTCAAGCCGGCCGTCCGACGTGACAGGGGGATGGGCGGACCAGAGGAGCCCGCCATCTGAAACGAACGCGACACCAGTCTCGCGGCTAGGGTCGGGGACTGGCTTGTAGATGCGCACGCCTCGGAGGACGCCCTCGAACCCCGGCAGCGCAAACGCACTCGTCACCAGGACGTTCGAACGCTGCGGCAGCAGGTTACCGGCCGCCGTCGTCGTTTCGGCGTCGGCGATCGTGCGGCCATCCGCGTACCTGGCGCCTGCAAGATCGACAGTGCCGACCACGGGTCCCGTCAGCTGATATTCGGAGGCGGGCCCGTACGGCTGCCGCGCCGTTGGGACCTGATTGACGTCCGTCGTGTCTGCGAGCGCATGCTGGATGGCCGTTTCAAGTGCCGCAGCGGCTGCGGGGACCGTGCCGTCGGTCCCGGATACCAGGGCCGCATCGTAGGCGGCGTCGATTTCCGCCTGATCGACCACGGCGTATTGCCCGCCGCCGGCCGCGGCAATCGCCTGCAACTCTGCGGTTGAAGCGGATGGTGGAGCGACAGCGAGCACGTACAGGGGCACGCGGCGACCGCTGACGCTCCTGAGACGGGAAGCAACCGCTGACGCGCCGGGATCGTGTCCGCCGGTTGCTTCGCCACCCCCGGTCACCAGGACAATCACGACGTTGCGGCAGGCCGTATCAGAATCGATCAATCGCTTCGCTTCAGCGCTGGCATCGGTCAACAGCGTCGCGATAGGACCATCGTCGACGTCTCGTGCGATCGCGCCAGCAGCGACCAGGGGCGCGGCTCCGACCGGCGCGGTCAACATACGCAACAGGTCGGCGTTGGCGCTCGCCACGTCCGCTGCCACGATCGGTGCAGCCGCACTGACCTGATCGCGGTTTGCGGCCGACGTTGTGATCGTCGTGACATGCCACCGGCCGTCCGGAAGCTCGGAGGGTGATTGTTGACGGGGATCGCGATCGAACACAGGCCCATCATTGCCAGGAGTGACGGGGATGGAGACGCCCTGCTGGCGCGTTGCCACAAGGCCGAAGCGGACGGACGGCGTGTTGTCGCGCACAACTCGCGCCAGTGCCGCACGCGCCACTCCCAACCGCGACCGCGCATAGAAATTCGTGTAACGGGCCCCTTCGCGATCGCCCGCTGTTGTGATCGTGGAGATTGCGTACCTGTCGGCGCCGGTGGTTACCTGCAGGGTGTCGTATCGGCGGCGATATCGCGACGCCACTCGTAGCGGCGACAGCCCGAGCGCGGAGTCGATCACCCCATCCGGGGCATAGTCGGCCGGATCGTAGTAGTGACCGGCTCCGTCACTCTGCATCCGCGGCGACAGATCCAGCGCGACGATCACGAGCGCACGGGCCGATCCGCCAGGCGTCGCGGCCGACGACTTGATCACGAGCAGCGGATCGAGCTGTGCAGACGCGCGATCGGCGGCCACACAGACCAGGCCCAACGCGCTCACGAGCACGGCAAAGAGATCCCAGACGTTTCTGCTTCGTGGACGCCGACGGCTCATAACGTCTCCGCTCAGTTCCCGCCTGCGACGACTACGTCCTGACGCGGCAGGTCTCTTCCAGGCTGCCCCACCGCGCCTCCGCGCGCTCCCTGATTCAACTCATCCTCTCCTCGTTGACCGGTATACCCGTCGTCTTTGCCCGTGTTTCCGGATCGCAGCACGGTCGTTTCGACGCGAGCATGCGATCCGCGTGGGCCGAACGACTCCGCACGCACCAGAATCGTGCCCGCGCCGTGGTTCCCGGCACCGGATCCGTCGAGGCTGGGGTTCTCGTCGTTCTCTGCGGGGTCGTCCGCAAGCCAGACCGCCACCACCACACCAGATCCATCCACGTCCGGCAGCCTGCCGTCGAGTGGCCCCCAGGAAAACAGCCGCCATCTGGGATTGTTCCTGCCCCATGGACGCTCGGCGGTGGCGGCGTTCATCTGTGCGTCGGAACAGACAGGCGGTGAAGGGGCCACCTGCGGACAGTTCGCTCGCGCCGTGAGCGCCGCGAAATCGATCGTGCGCCCTCCCGCAACCGTCGTCTTCAATGCGCCAGACGTTGTCGTCGTGACGCCCGCCCGGATCTCGTCTGGAGATGTCAGGAGAGGATTCCAGTCATCCCGCTGCTGCAGCTCTGGAACAATCTCTTCGATCGCCGCCTCGGCCGCATAAGACGTGAGAAGAGCGTCCCGATAGTTGGCGGCCGCTAGCGTTTCTCCCGCGGACAACAACAGCAGCGCGGTCCCCAGTCCAGAGACGAGAACGAGTGCCAGCAGTGTCGCAACCACTGCGATCCCTCGTTCGCCGTCATGCGATGCCACATGAGTCGCCATTGGCGCACTACCGATCGAGATTCAGGTTTGCTGGCGTGACTTCGAAGCTCATAACGCGGTCCGGCAGGTAAGAGGATGCGGAGCGGGCGGTGCCGGGATGCGAGAACAGGAGACGGCCGGCGGGATTCAGCCCGCGCACGAGTGGGCTTCCAGCCTGCACGCGCAACGTGACACGCACGGACCGAATACGCAGCCCGTCGGCGTCGAACCGCCCGGCCGCGGGAACACCTGTCCGCGTCGTGCGTCCGGGGCACCACGGGCCATCACCCAACCGCTCAATCCCGATGGGCACCAGCGAACCTGCCGGCAGTGACCCGAGCCAGTTATCGAGGCGCGGCGCGTGCTGCCCGTCGCGGACGACGAAGGTGCAGCTCTCGCCGGCGCCGTAATCGAGCATCGGACTGGGCACGCCCACTGGCGGTGGCCGCGGCCCATAGGTCGTCCACGGTCCGATCGGATCCGAGGCGTTTCCGCGCGCGAGCGGAGGGACGGGCTCTCCGCGATACTCGAAGGCGAGCTGAACGATGTTGTCGAC
>JBKPMA010000546.1:0-6648 GCA_046731935.1 Acidobacteriota bacterium | reverse complement strand
AACTGGACGATGCGGCGGACGCCGAAGCTCGCGGCGTCGATCGCGCACGCCAACGGCAAGTCCATCGTCGCCGCCGAGAGCTTCACGGGCGAGCCGGAGTCGGCACGCTGGCAGGAGCATCCATTCGCGATGAAAGTGCTGGGCGATCGCATGTTCACGCAGGGCGTGAACCGGATCGTCTTCCATCGCTTCGCCCACCAGCCGCACCCAACGGCGCGGCCGGGCATGACGATGGGCCCGTGGGGCATTCATTTCGACCGCACCACGACGTGGTTCGAGCAGGCCAGTGGTTGGATGTCGTATCTGGCGCGCTGTCAGGCACTGCTGCAGGCAGGGCAGTTCGCGGCCGACCTCGCATACATTGCCGACGAGGACGCGAATCGGTACACGGTCGTGGAACGCGACAGACTCGAGCCTCGGCCGCCCGAAGGGTACGACTACGACGTGATCGATGCGGAAACCGTGATCGGGCGCCTTGCGAACGATCGTGCGGCTCCCGCCCGCGTGACGCTTCCGGATGGCACGAGCTACAGCGTGCTCGTGTTGCAGCGCCGGACGGCCATCAGCCTCGCGCTCCTCAGAAAACTGCGGGAGCTCGTCGCTGGTGGAGTCGTGCTGGTCGGGAGCCGGCCCGAACGGTCATTGGGTCTTCACGGCGGAGCAGGCGAGGACGCAGAGATCCGCCGCATCAGCGGCGAGATGTGGGGCGCGATCGACGGCACCGCCGTCACCGAGCACCAACTGGAGCGGGGGCGCGTGATCTGGGGACGTCCCCTGACCGACGTACTCGCGTCGCTCTCGCTGCCGCCTGATTTCGAGTCGACGTCTCGGTCCGGCGATGCGCCGCTCGTCACCATCCATCGGCGGCTTCTGCATGGTGACCGCGATGCGGACGTGTACTTCGTGTCGAACCAGCGCCGGACGCGCGAGGACGTCGTGTGTACGTTCCGCGTGGCCGGGCGGCAGCCGGAGTTGTGGGATCCGGTGACCGGCGCGCAATCGCCGTGCGCGGTGTTCTCCGTGGAGGGGAACCGGACGCACGTGCCGCTGCAACTTGGTCCGTCGGGGTCGGCGTTCATCGTGTTTCGTGAGCCGGCCTCGAGTCGATCGGTGAGCGCGATTACGAAGAATGGAGCACCGGCGATCAGCGCACGTCCACTGCCGGCGAAGACCCGCACGCTGCACACCGACCTCACAGGCACGTTCACAATGGCACTCTGGGCCAAACCAGAGAATCACGTCATGCTCGCCACCAACGGATTCATGGAACACGTCAAGGATCCGTGGACCGACGGCTACGCAGTGTATCCGCCACCCGCCGAGGCGTTATACGGCGCCGGGCATGCGACGGCGGGGATCACCGTGGGCCGGAATGGCGTTGCCATCTGGGAACACGCGTCCCGCGTGCCGGTGTTCCGCTTTGCCGCGGAAACGGCGCTTTCCGGCTGGACGCACGTCGCCGTCGTGTATCGCGAGGGCGAACCGACCATCTACGTGAACGGCAGGTTTTCGGGACGAGGTACTCGCGGGCCGTGGACCGTCCATCCGGGTGTGGGCGAGTCGTTTCTGCGCGAGGGCGCCTCGTACTATCAGGGCGATATGACCGTCCCCACGGTCGTCGCGGGTGCACTCGACGAAGCGCATCTTCGGCCGCTGGTGAGTGCGGGCCCGCAGCGCCCGACGACGACTCCGCTCGTGGAGGTCGTGTCGTCGCCGGCTGGAGCGCTTCGGTTCTGGGCAGATGGGATTTACCAGGTACAAACAGGTCCTGGCAGGTCGAGATCAGTGCGAGTCGATGGCGCCGGACGCGTCACGCGGGTGATCGGTCCCTGGGACGTGCGGTTTCCGCGTGGTCTGGGTGCGCCGGATCTCGTGCGGCTCGACGCGTTGAAATCGCTGCACCTGCTCGACAATCCCAAGCTCCGGTACTTCTCTGGCACCGCGACGTGGAGCGCGACGTTCGAACCGCCTCCGATCGCCTCCTCCCGCATTCGCGTGCTCCTGGATCTGGGGGACGTCGAAGTGATGGCCGCAGTGCGCGTGAACGGCCACGACCTGGGCACTGTGTGGACGCGGCCGTTTCAGGTTGATGTCACCGATGTGCTGCAGAAGGGACGCAACACGCTCGACGTCGCCGTGACGAATCTCTGGCCCAACCGCTTGATCGGCGATGAGCAGTCACCCGATCCCGATCGGTTCGTGATGGGCGTTCCCGCCGGAGCGTTCTCGCCGCTGGTGAACGGATCGATCCAGGAGCTTCCAGACTGGTACAAACGCGGCCTGCCGAAGCCAGACGATGGGCGGGTGACGTTCACCACCTGGAAGCACTACACGAAGAGCTCGCCCTTGCTCGCCTCAGGTCTGATCGGGCCGGTCGCGTTGTGGACGGCTGAAGTCCGCAGACCGTAGACCGCACACCGTAGACCGTAGACCGAAGACCGTCCTGGTACTCGTGTCGTATTCGTATTCGTATTCGCGTTCGGATTCCGATTCGCGTTCGCGCTACTCCTTGACCAGCCGTGCCGCCTCGTCGCGGCACCGCGCCACGGTCGCTTGAACCTGCCAATCAGTGCCGGGCGGCACGGCTGCACAGTCGCGGGCGGCTGACAAGGCGGCCGCCCGATCGCCAGCGGCGAGGGACGCCTCGCTTTTCAACGCGAGGAACCGCGGATCGTCCGGGTGTAGCTCGCGTGCCACGTTCACGATGTCGAGGGCTGTACGTGGCCCCGGCGCGACGATCGCGTGAGCGACGATCTTCGCCAGGTTGTCGGCGTCGAACACCGGCGCGCCGGGATCGCGTCCATGGGCGTCGCGGAGCATCGCCGGTGTAGATGCGTCGAGCGCTGCGATGACCTGCTGGACGACGGGCGCCGGTTCGACGGCTGGATACACCTTCCCCGCGTGCCGCGACGCTCCGTCGTGCGACGTCATCCACGTGTCAAGGGCTGCCGCCGCCTCGCCGCTGCCGGTCGACTGCGACTGCAGGAACCGGACGATCGTCTCCTGAACATCGGCGTACTCACGCTCGATCACGCGTTGCGCATCGCCGCGAATCCGCATCGGCACCGCCACCGCGCGCCCGATATCGCTTAGATCGTGATGACGCACGGCGTCGTCCTGCAGCACCACTTCGATGCGCCGGCTGAACGCCATCGCCGTGAAGTCGTCGTATTGGTCCAGTTCCTTGCGCGTCTCTGCGCGGAGGATGTGGAGGTACGGCACGCGAAGGAGGCGCGGGCTGTAGAACGGCAGCATGCGCGCGTTGGTGCGGGACGAGAAGTTGCCGGCGTCGATGTTCACGACGGCCGACACGTTCCGGTTCCGCATGGCGAACAGCAAGGCCTGGAGTCCGCCGCCGCCGTGTCCAAGGGCAGAAAGGCGAGGAGGCAGACGGCGGCTTCGCAGTTGCGCCTGCATGGCCCACTCCGCGTCGCGGATCGAGTTCTCCAGATACCCTGGAAACCCCTGGACGCTGACCTCGTTCTGCTGGTCGTCGGTTCTGAACGGCGCGACCACGACGAAACCGAACGACGCGAGCGTCTCCGCCGTGCTCGCGAGGTAGTACGGTCCACCGAGGATCATGACGATCGGCCACGCGCCTTCACGCGCGGGAGCATCGCGCACTGCGATTCCAGCCGTCCGCAGCGCACGAGTGGCCTGGTCGCGCGTCAGTGCCACGATACCGATATGCCGCCACGAGCAGAGGGCCGTGATCTGATCGTCTTCGTAACGGCGCCGGTCGGCCTCGTCGGCCGCTCCGAGCTGCAGCTCTTGATAGTCGAGCGCCGTCATCGCCCGCTTCCCGCCGGAGCCGCGGCTCAGGGCCGGATACCAGGTGGCCACAGCGACGCGAACGCCGGCATCGACCGCATTGATATGTCTGGTGGGGTCGACGAGTGACCGGATCGAAACGCCGACGGGATGCGGACCAAGACGGACACCGGCAAGCCGGGTACCGGTGAGGTCCACTGAGGATGCGGCGCCGGGGCCGATGCTCACCGCCAACACCAGTGCGACGAGGGTCGGCGAGTACGCAGCGTAGCGGAGTGAGGGTGACACGCCAGCGAGTGTATGCCGGGCCACACGCCCGGGAGCTGCGGCAGGCGATGCTGCCGGTAACTCCCGGGGGTGGAGTGAGGGACGAATCGCGGCGGACTCAGAACGTCTTGAACAGGTCCTTCAGATCCGTCGCATTCGCGGCATCGCCCAGGAAGGGACCCACGGAGAAGATCTCCTGCAGCGTGCGGAGCAGCGAGCTGTGCGTGTAGTGGATCGAGTTCTGGTAGCCGCCGCCCTTCGCGAATGGAGACGCCACGATCATCCCGATGGGGCCATCGCTGCCTTCGCCTTCGTCCCACGTCAGGAAGATCGCGCCGCCCGACTTGTAGGCCTGCGAATTCATGATCTTCGGCAGTTCCGTGGACAGCCACGTATCGCCAGCGGCGATGCCGCAGTCGTGCATGTCATTGCAGAGATTCGGCGTAATGAAGTTGTAGCGCGCCACCGTGTTCTGCGTCAGCGCCGTCTGCAGCTCGGTGTACGGACGGACGTGCGCGATGCAGAACGCCGACGTCGAGCTGTTGTTGTCCGTGACGTCGTTGAAAAACACCATCGGGTTGTGCTTGGGCGCGTACAGACCTGCGTTCGTCAACGGACAGGTCGTACCGCTGATGTCTTCCTGATACGACCTCCACGAAATCCCTGCATCGGTCAGCTGACGCACGAGATGGTTCGTCGAGGCCTGATGGTTGGCGCTCGGGAGACCGTCGTTCGTGATCCCGAAGTTCGTGCCCGCCTCCATCCAGATATAGTTCGGCTCACTGGGGTGCAGGCCGGGGGGATTGTAGTACTGCTCGGCGTGCGACGCGGCCGGCAGCAGCGTCTTCATGATGTAGGGCGCCGACCCGCTCGTCTTGAGCGCCGCCCAGTTCGTGTTCTCCATTACGATCACGAACACGGTGCGAATCGGTGATCGGTGACCGGTCGTGACGATGAGTTGGGGACGCTGCGCGGGGTTTGCCGCCGTCGGCCCGTAGTATTCGCGATACGATCCGGATCCGCCGCTACCTGCATCCACGAGCCCCACACGTGTATACCGCGTGCCGTACCGGTTGTTGACGGCGTCCTGGACCATCGTGGTCAGGTCCCAGGCAACCGTTGAATTGGTGACGGTGCCCACATCGGCAGTCGCATACAACGAACCGAAGTCACCACCGGGCGTGGTCCACGGCAGTCCCGTGCGGTACGAATTCCACGTGGCCTGGGATCCGACGAACGATTTGTTGACCCAGTACGCCCCAACCCGCTGGAACGGCGTCGAATCGTGCGCGTGCAGCGTCAGGCGCAGAGTCGCCAATGCGATGCTCGCGCCGGCTGGCAGGCTGCTGGACGTATCGAACTTGAACAGCGTCCGCCGCTGCAGGTCGGCCGTGGTCGATGTTTTCGTGACCAGCATCGGTTCGACGCCGTTCGTGTTGGCGTAGGTGCCGCCGCGGATCGTCACCGCATCAGTCAGCGGTGCGAGCAGTGCCGATCCGGCGAGCTCACCCAGGCCCACCAGCATCGCGGCACTCGCGAGGCACGAGAGTACAGAGAACCGACGCAGCCTATTCCATGCTCTATTCACAATCGTCGCTTTCAAAGAGAGGGAGAGAATGCCAAGGAGCGCTGCGGCTCGTCGTGCCGCAACGCTCCACGCCCGAACGTCAGTCGTTCCGCCGATCGGTCGCCGCCGACACCGATCGCACCGCCGCTTCTGTCGTCGACGACACGTCGTCGGCGCCGGTCTGCTTCAGCGTGCGCGTCGCACGTTCGACGTCCGCCGTCGATTCGCAGTGCACCGAGAGCAGGACGCCGCCGTCGTGGATACGTCCCGCATACCGCTTGGCTTCGTATTCCGGAATGCCGACGCCGACCAGCGCCCCGACGAAGCCGCCCACCGTTCCGCCCACACCGATCCCCGCGAGGGCGGCCATCACCGGACCTGCGGCGATGAACAGTCCAGCGCCAGGGATGGCAATGACGCCGATGCCTGCCAGCAGGCCCAGCGCGCCGCCCAGCACCCCGCCGGTGGCGGCGCCCGTGCTCGACCCTTCAGGCGCTTTCGTGTGCTTCTCGTGCGCGAAATCCCGCGTGCTCTGCTGATCGGTGACCAGCACCGAGATGTCGTCGTTGAAGAACCCCGCGGCGATCAGCGCATCCACCGCGGTCTCTGCTTGCACGATGCCGCCGTAGATTCCGAATACCGCCGTCTTTCTATTGTCCACAGTCCGTCCTCCGCTGATGATGCCCGCGCTATCGCCGGACTTTTCGCGGACTCTTGGCTGCGGCGGACCGTACCGTCGAGGTCGATCCCAGACGTCGTCCGTCCGAGCGGCTGTCTTCATCCTCCTCGTCCATCTCGTCGTCGGACGCGCCGGCAGCAGCCTGCTTGTTGATGCCACCCTCGGCGAGCTGCGAGAGCTTCTTGTCGGCGGCCTTCTCTTCGTCGAGGGTCTGCTGCAGCACCTTGGCCGTATCGCCATGGCCCATCGCCTGAGCCCAGGCGACGAGTGTGCCGTAGGCGGCCATCTCGTAGTGTTCGACGCGCTGTCCCGAAGCGATCAGCACCGCGTCCATGGTGGTGTCGTCGAACTCTTCCTCCATCAT
>JBKPMA010000545.1:0-7758 GCA_046731935.1 Acidobacteriota bacterium | reverse complement strand
GGCACGTACAGCGGTGTCGGCCGGATTGCGCCCGGTGCGGGAACCGCGGTGCCTCGCAGTGAGGGCCGGACGATGCCCGATCAGCGGTTCGATCGCGGCGAAGCCTCTGCCTATCAGCGTCAACCAGGCGCGACGTACCAGCGCGCGCCGAGTGCGACGTACGAACGCTCGCCGATGCCAAACTACCAACGACAGGCCAGCCCGTCGTTCGACCGCGGCCGGGCCATGCAGAGCTACCAGGCACCGAGCCGGTCGTTCGACCGAGCGCCGACGTTCCAACGACAGGCGCCCTCGTTCGATCGCGGCGCGCCGCAACCACGAGCCGGCGGCGGCAATGGGGGCGGCGGCTCCGCTCCCGCTCCCTCGCGCGGAGGATCCGCACCTCGAGGCGGCGGCGGCGGTGGTGGCGGCGGCGGACACCACAGGCGTTGACAGACCGAACGGACGGCCGCCCCCTGGCGACCGTCCGTTGCACTTCCCCACCCTATCCCTGCTCATGGCCACCTACGTCGTTCGCTTCGCCCGCAGCGCGCTCATCGTGACGCTCTTCGTCCTCGCCGCCGCAGCAGGAATCGCGAGCGGTTTGGTCTTCGCATTCGCGGACGACCTCCCACAGATCAGCGCGCTCGACGACTACGCGCCCAGCACGATCACACGCGTCCAGGCGATTGGCGGCGAGGTCGTTGGCGAGTTCGCGACTCAGCGGCGCGTCGTCATCGGGTACGACGACATTCCCGTTCGGCTGCGGCAGGCGTTGATCGCCGCAGAGGACGCCGGCTTCGATCAGCATTTCGGATTCAGCGTGACGCGACTGGTCATCACTGCCGCACGGGACCTGATGACGGGCCGCCGCGCGGGGGCCAGCACCCTGACACAGCAGCTGGCGCGCAACCTGTTTCCTGACACGATTGGCTTCCGGAAGACGCCGGAGCGCAAGATCAAGGAAGCGCTCGTCACGGTGCAAATTGAGAAGCGATACACGAAGCGCGAGATCCTGACGCTCTACTGCAATCACGTGTACTTCGGGCACGGCGCATACGGTGTCGAATCCGCCGCCCGCCTGTATTTCAACAAACGCGCAAAAGATTTGACGCTCGAGGAAGCGGCGCTGATTGCAGGGCTCGTCCAGCTGCCGGAGCGTCAAAGCCCGTACGTTGACATGGCGCGCGCCACGAGGCGCCGCAACTATGTGCTGCAGCGTATGGCCGAAGAGGGGTACATCACGGCAGCGGAGGCGGCCGCGGCCAAAGCCAAGCCAATCGTCGTGCGCGGCCAGGCGGCGCCCGATACGTCTGCCGCGCCGTACTACGTCGAAGAGGTGCGGAAGTATCTCGAGCGCACATACGGCGCGAAGAAGCTGTACGAACAGGGCCTGGTCGTGCAGACGTCGCTCGACCTCGCGATGCAGGACGCGGCGAACAGAGCGCTCGACGATGGGCTGCGGCGAGTGGACAAACGACGCGGCTTCCGGAGACCGAAGCGCAACCTCGTCGACGAGAACATCGGGATCGAGACCTTCAAGATAGATCGTTGGGAGCGCCCGATTGCCGTCGGCGACATCGTACCCGCCATCGTCCTGACAGCCGCGGCGCCCAAGACGACGGCGGCACCCAAAGGTGCTTCCGGCCGCACCGGCGGCGGCACGATCCAACTGCGGATGGGCCGGTACACGGCCGATCTACCAAAAGAAGGCTACGCGTGGACGCGCAAGACCTCTTCCGCGTTCCTACGCACCGGCGATCTCGTCGACGTCCGCGTAACCGCCGTCAACGATGCGACCGGGACGGCAGTCGTGGATCTCGAGCAGACGCCAATCGTCGAGGGCGCGCTGATCGTGCTCGACAATCGCAGCGGGCAGGTGCGCGCGATGGTCGGCGGCTACAGCTTCGCCCGGAGCAAATTCAATCGCGCAGTGCAGGCCTACCGTCAGATGGGCTCCACCTTCAAGCCGATCGTGTATACGGCGGCCATCGATCGCGGCTACACGCCGACGTCTACACTGCTCGATGCGCCGGTGGCGTATCCGGCCGGTCCCGGTCAGCCCGTGTACTCGCCGCAGAACTACGATCGGAAATTCGAGGGTCCGGTGACGCTCCGGCATGCGCTCGAAGAGTCTCGGAACGTACCGACCGTACGGCTCCTCGAAGCGTTGACGCCGAAGACGGCAATCGACTACGCGCGGCGCTTCGGATTTACGAACCAGCTGCCGCCGTATCTGTCGCTCGGTCTCGGCTCCGCAGAAGAAACCCTGATCGAGGTCACGAGCGCGTACACGGCCTTCCCGAACCAGGGCGTACGCATGACGCCGTACGACGTACTCAAAGTGCTGGATCGCGAAGGCAACCTGCTCGAAGAGAATCGCCCGGAACCGCACGACGTCATCCGCGCCGACACGGCGTACGTCATGACCAACCTGCTGCGCGGCGTCACCGAGCGTGGGACGGCCGCAGCCGCCAAAGCGCTCGACTGGCCGATCGGAGGCAAGACCGGGACGATGGATGAATACACGGATGCGTGGTTCATCGGATTCGATCCCGACATCACCGTCGGCGTCTGGGTGGGGTACGACGAGAAGAAGCCACTCGGTCCCGGCGAGACCGGTGCGCAGGCGGCCCTGCCGATCTGGATGGATTTCATGAAGGCGTACATCGCCCGCCGCGGACGGGAAAAAATCCCGACGTTTGTCGCTCCGGGCAACATCGTCTTTCTTGCCGTCGATCGCGGCAACGGGGCGCCCGCGCCCGACGCCGCGAATGCGATCAACGAGGCATTCATCTCCGGCACGGAGCCGGGAAGCCAGGGTACGGCGCCCGCCGCAGAGCCGCCGGCTCCCTCCCCCGCCGCACCGCCGCAGACTCCTCCCAGCGCGCCCGCGGCTCCGCCTCACTGAAACGTTCGTACCGGCCGCGATTCGTCGCTACTGCCCGCGCAGAAACTGCGTGACGCGATCAGCGAATGCCTGCGTTCGGGACGCGCCGCCGTGATCGCCAGGCACCGTGGCCTTGATCGCGCCGGGAATGGCTCGAGCGAGATCCTCGGCCGATCCATTGTCGGCGTCGCGATCTCCCGCGATGACGAGCACCGGCACCATAACGGCCTTGAGCTCGGCGAGCGACGTGCTCGGCTGCTGCTTCTGCGAGAGCGCGAGCGCCGTCTGATCGAGTCCGCGGTCCTGGACGGACTGCACCATCGCCTTGAGGTCCGGTACATCCTTCCCGCTCAATGCCTCGTAGAACGCCTTCCGCCGCGGCCACTCGGGATTCGTGAAGTCGAGGCCCATTCCGCCGAGGACCGCGCGATCGACACGGCGATCGAGGACCAGGACGCGGGCTGCGATGATCGCCCCGCGCGAGTATCCAACGACGGAGAACCGTCCGACGCCGATCGTGTCCACGAGGTGCGCGATGTCCTTCGCCTCGGCATCATTGGCGTACGCCGCCTCCTCGTGGGGCTTGTCGGACGTCCCATTCCCGCGCAGGTCGAGTGCCGCCACTTGAAACCCAGCCGCGAGCAGTGCCGGCCAGAGCGGTCCGCGCGTCCACGAGAGACCATCCCCGGTGAACCCGTGCACCAGAACGACGAGCGGTCCGCGCCCAGCGGTCACATAATGAATGCGTGCTCCGTCGAACGATTTGAAGACATGCTCCTCGGACGGCGCCGTGGGCTGGCGCGCGTCCGCTCCACCCGAAATGAAGACGATCAGGACCGCAGTACTCAGCGCGCGTGTGAAGGCCAGAGAGGCACTAGCGATTGAAAAGGACATAGTAAGGCTCGGCCTCCACGCGCCACTCCTCGTTGACACGGCGCAGTACGAACGGCATCTCGACGGATCCGAACTGGCCGACAATGACTTTCCTGTCTAAGCTCGTGACGCCTTCGACGATGCGTCCCGTCGGCATGCGATAGAACTCGCCGGGCCCGACCTCGACGAGCGGCATCTCCATGACCAGGGCTGCCAGGACGTCTGAGGGTTCGGGCTGAGAGGGTGCGTACGCAAACAGCAACTCGAGGTCGGAACCTGGCACCACGAGCCGGGCCGCGTCTTCCTTGTGGAGGGAAATCATCGCTGCCGCCAGCTCGCGAATCACAGCGTCCGGACTGCCCGCCGACGGCGGCCGATCGGCCTGCGCCATCTCCGCCATCGTCGCCCACCAGCGCAGATCCACCTTCCATCCCGATTGCTGACGGACCAGAGTGACGAGAGCCGGACCGCCGTTCGAAGCCGCAATGAAGTGGCCGACCGCGCCAACCGGATAGTCGCCATTGGCGTCGGGATCGACGGAGTTGCCTTTCACCGCGAAGTCGTCTCGTGAATGGAGCTGCAGGTTCTCGAGATTCCTCTCGGCGCGCGCTTTGGCCTCCGGCGTGAGCTCACCGATCATGAGCAGCTGTCTTGCCCGCGGATGCGGCAGCGACAGCCGCTCGAACGCGGCGACGTCGTGGAACGACAATGCGCGCAGGAACTCGGCGACGGCGCGCTCAGGCGGCGAGGGCGGTGGCTGCGCAGACAGGCGGCCCGCCATCAAGAGACCGGCAATGCACGCCGCGCCAGCAACGACGGCGGCCCGACGGTCTCGTCGCACGCGCTCGATCCGAATCAGCATCGCGGCGTCCCGACTGCTCACGTCCTGGCGACTCACGTGCGGTCGTCCCGGTCGTGATCCTGCACAACTGCCTGCCGATCGCCATGACTCGGCGGCTGCGAGACGACGAGAAAGCGCACGACCTCGCCGCTCCGGTTTCGCACTTCGTGCACGACGCCTGGGGACACCTCGAGGCCCTCGCCTGTCTGAAGGGTGGCGAGGCTGCCGTCATGCTCGATCGTGAGGCACCCTTCGAGCACATAGAAGAACTGCCGCGCGTGCTGATGCATGTGCCGCGTCTCGGCAGCGCCCGCGGGCATCCGCTCCTCGATCACCGAGAGGCCACTGGATCGCACCAGATGCCAGCCATCGCATCCGTCGCCCCAGGCATAGTGGTCGGCAATGGCGCGGGAGATCGCGGATCTCATTCGGGGCGTGCCAGAAGATGCCCTCGGTCAGGCGACGCCGGGAGCAATCGGTTGTGCGGCCAATGGACCCACGACCGTCGTCCAGCGGCGGACGCGCCAGCTCGTCACGAGTCCATTGGTGACGTAAGGGTCGGATGTGGCAAACGCTTCAGCGGCCACCGGTGACTCGCCCTGGAACAGCAGGACGGCCATGTCGGCCGGCTCGGCAAGCGCTCCTCCGACGAGCAGCTCGCCCCGATCGACAGCCGCTTGTGCATACGCCAGATGAGCCCGGCGAAGTGGTGTGCGTCGTTCGAGATAGTCCGATGCGAGATCGTAGAGGAGCAGGTAGTGCATCGCGCCGATGCTAGCACGGTCGCCGGGAGGCGCGAGCTCCCGTGACGACCTGCCGGAGAGGTCGGTCGAGTGTCCGGGTCGGGGGGTGCGAGGACCGCCAGACATCCCGGCCGCCCTCTCGCGACAGGCGGCCTCCGTACCTACTGACGCACGCTCGCCTGCGCGCAGTACTGCCCTTGGCACGGCGGCGCCGCACCGTTGGTGCCTTTGATCGCGCCGATCATGCTCGGGTGGATCGAACAGTGAAAGTTCGTGCCCTCGGCCGCGATGGTCATTTTCGCGCTGCCGGCTCCCGGCGCGATCACGCCAGTATCGAACGAGCCGTCATTGGCGATGATGTGGTGCGCGACGCCGTTGTTGTTCTGGAACATGATCGTGCCGTCGGCGGCCATGCTTCCAGGATTCGGGTTGAACGATTGATTCCCGCCGCTACCGACGATGTCGACGGTGCCGAGCGCCGGCGGGTTGGGTGTGGGGTTCGGCGACGGCGAGGGATTGTATCCGCCGTTTCCACTGCTCCCGCATCCAAAGAGCGAGAACGTCGTGATGAGAACGGCGCAACCGGCGAGCCGTGTGGACAGCATCCAGGGACCTCCGCGAATCAGGGACAGCCCACGACGGAGCAGGAACCATACCACCCGTGATCTTCGGAAGAACCGGCAAACGGCCGGCCCGGCTTTACTGATCGCGAAAGGAGTTTCGCGGCGCGTATGCGCCAGGCTCACTCAACTCGAGTGATCGTGCAGGACGCGCCACCCGGCGGGCGTCTCGCCCCACACCAGCGTGAACCAGCCCGTTTGCGGGGACGCCGCTCCGGCCGCGAGCACGTAGCGGCCCGTCATCAATGCGTAATGATCGCCCAACGGCCGAACGGAGAGCTGTTCGAAATGGAGCGTCCGCCGCTTCACGCCCGCGGCGAAGTACTTCGTCTCGTAGTGCAGGCGCATGTCGGCGCGGTGAATCGGACCATCCTTCGTCATGTAGGTCGCGCTGTCGTCGTACGGCGCGATGAACCCCTCGAGATCGCCTTCGTTCCAGTTCACGGCGGTTGCGTTCAGCATCGCCACGAGGCGGCCCTCGAGCGCTGACGATGTCGAAGGCTCCCGTGCACGCAGATCCGGCGACGGCGCGACAGCCGTCACGAGAGCGATCAGGACGAGACGCGCAAGCCTAGTCGTCATCAGCCACCGCCGCGCTGAGCGTCCCGCTGGCCTTCTTCATCAGATACGCCGTGATGAACGGGTCCAGATCGCCATCGAGGACGCGGTCGATGTCGCCGACCTGTTCCTTGGTCCGATGGTCCTTGACCATCTGATACGGATGCAGCACGTAGCTTCGGATCTGGTGGCCGAAGGCAATGTCCTTCTTCTCTCCGCTGATCCGTTCGAGCTCCGCCTGCTGCTCCTTCAACCTGAGATCGTACAGGCGGGCCTTCAGCACCTTCATCGCGGAATCGCGGTTGCGATGCTGCGACCGTTCGTTCTGGCAAGAGACGACGATGCCGGTGGGCAGGTGCGTAATGCGGATGGCGGAATCGGTGACGTTGACGTGCTGGCCACCGGCCCCGCTCGATCGATACGTATCGACCCGGAGATCTTTCTCGTTGATCTCGAGATCGATGTCCTCCGGCATCTCCGGATACACGAACAGCGACGCGAACGAGGTGTGGCGCCGAGCGGCCTGATCGTAAGGCGAGATTCGGACGAGCCGATGGACTCCCGCCTCCGCCGATAGCAAGCCGAACGCGTACTCGCCGGTCACCGTGAACGTCGCGCTCTTGATGCCGGCGTCTTCACCGGGTTGGTAGTCGATCACCTCGCGCTTGAAGCCGCGGCGCTCGCACCAGCGCAGATACATGCGCAGGAGCATCTCCGCCCAATCCTGCGACTCGGTGCCTCCCGCGCCTGGATGGACCGTCACGATCGCGTTGCGGCGATCGTGCTCGCCGCCGAGCATCCGCTTGATTTCGGCCGCTTCGACCTCGTGCTCGAGATCGTCGAGGCCTTTGGCGAAGTCCGCGCTGACCTCTTCGCCGGCCTGCGCCCACTCCAGCAGGACGCCGAGGTCATCGCTGCGGCGCTTCAACGAGGCCGACAAGCCGACCTCTTCTTCGAGACGACGGCGGCGCTGGAGCACTCGCTGTGCTTCAGTCTGATCCTTCCAGAAGTCCGGATCGGCAGTACGGGCCTCGAGCCGGCTCAACTCGTCAGCAGGGCGTGCACCCTCAAAGATAGCTCCGCATGTCGGAGGAGCGTTTCATCAGATCCTGATAGCGCTTGACGAGATCATCCAATTCGAGAGGAACGGGATTGTCCTTTCACGTGCGGGCGTCGGGTCACTGCCGCACTGAGCGCCGCGATCGTCACGACAAGGGAGAGATACGCGACGAGATCGCCGATGCGCGCGTACAC
>JBKPMA010000544.1:0-3612 GCA_046731935.1 Acidobacteriota bacterium | reverse complement strand
ACAGGCTCTGGCTGCGATCGCCCAGCGCGAGGCGGGCTGCGCCGAAATCCAGCAGCTTCACACGCTTCGTCGTCGAGATGTAGATGTTGTCCGGACTGATGTCGCGGTGCAGCATGCCGGTCTGATGCACGTCGCGAAGAGTGTCCATCACGGGGATGATGATGCTGACGGCTTCGTCAAACGAGATCTTCCCTCCGCTGAGTGCCAGATACTCTTTGAACGACATACCAGGGACGTACTGCATTACGAGGTAGCCGGTGCCGTTGTCGCGGAAGAAGTTCAGCACCGGCACAATGCCGGGATGGTCGTTGAACCGCGCGACCGCGCGTCCTTCGTCGAGGAACCGCGTCAGTCCGTACTCGAAATAGTCACGCGATTCGCCGCTGTACGGGGTTACTTCCGTGGCCTGCGCGCCGCGAGTTGCGTAGTCGGTCGGCAGGAACTCCTTGACCGCGACCTTCATCTCGAGATGCGAGTCCCATCCGAGATACGCGATGCCAAAACCGCCGTGGCCCAGAACGCGCCCGAGCACATACTGATCGCGCAGGACCGTACGAGGGGGCAGGTGCACCGGACTCTGTGGCAGCGTGCCCTCGACAAAACCGCAGTCCGGGCACCGTGAGGCACCCTGCCGTGCGGTCATGCATCCCATGCACAGGTCTTGGACGTCCATATGACTGTCGCGTGGGGGACCGCTCCGTCAAGAACGGCCGCATTCCACGCCGTCGTGCGTTCCAGCCCTCAGGCCCTCGAGCCCTTCTAGAGACTCCACCCCGCCCGGAACTCCGGCTTGACGAAGGGCGCCGCATCGACCGGATTGTTGGTGACCACCATCTTGACCGGATCCCATTCGACCACGTTCCCGCTCCGCAGGGCGACGTTGCCAAGCAGCAGCGCTTCGGTCAGAACCGAGGCATACGAGTACGGTGCCAGCGTCTGGCCCTGGCCGCGGCAGGCATCCACGAACTCGTGGTGGTGGCTCTTCACGCGAGGCAGCGTGGGCGCCGGAAACTCGTAGCCCTCGAACTGCTTGCGCGGCAGCAGGACGAACATGTCCTTCTCGGTCTCGCCGCCATGCCAGGTACGCGTGAACAGCGTGCCCTTCGTGCCGACGACGAGGGATCCGCCGTCATGTGTGATCAGTTTTTCGCCGTGGAACAGATCCTGCGGAGGCAGCTTGTTGCCGTCGTACCACGTCACCGTGACCGGCGGGCGCGCGCCGCGCGCCGGAAACTGCAGCTCGATGATGCTCCAGAGCGGGTACGTCTCTCTCTCGCCCAGGCCGCGCGCGGAATCCTTCACCGCCACGCGCGTCGGGGTGCCCAGCTCGAGTCCCCAATACGCGGTATCGAGGTTGTGGATGCCCATGTCGCCGATCGCGCCGGTACCGAAATCACAGAAGCCGCGCCACTTGAACGGCACGTAGGCGGGGTTGTAGGGGCGGTTCGGTGCAGGACCGAGCCAGACGTCCCAGTTCAGCGTCGTCGGCACCGCGGGCGTGTCCGAGGGACGCTGGATCCCCTGCGGCCACCACCCGGCGGGACGGTCCGTCCACACGTGAACGGCGTGCACGTCACCCAGCACGCCCGAGCGGATGACTTCGACCGCTCGCCGTGAACCCTCGAACGCGTGTCCTTGTATGCCCATCTGCGTCACGACGTGGTTCGTCGCGGCGGCACTGGCCATCTGTCTCGCTTCCCAGATCGAGCGGGCAAGCGGCTTCTCGCTGTACACATGCTTGCGGTACTGCATGGCCGCGCAGGCAATCACCGCATGGTTGTGATCCGGGGTGGCGATGACGACGCCGTCGATGTTCCGCTCGTGCTCGAGCAGGCGGCGCCAATCGTTGTATTTCACCGCGTCCGGGTACGCCTTGAACGACTCGGCCGCCTGCTGGGCGTCCACGTCGCAGAGAGCCACGATCTTCGCGCCCGTGTCTTTGAGCGCGTCCAGGTTGTCGGCGCCGCGGCCTCCGGCGCCAATCACCGCCAGCAGCACCGTATCGCTTGGTGCCAGGCGGGCGGCGGCACGATCGGGCGCGGCAAGGGCGCCCGAGACGGCAGCGGCACCGGCGAGGAAGGAACGGCGGCTCAGCGGGTGGCCAGGCGTACGCAGACGTCGTGACATCGTGCCTCCAGACAGGCTCCGAACGAGCACGTCCACTCTACTCCATGACATTGACCGATGACGATTGACGAATTGCCGTCGGCTGCATGCTACGCTCGCGAGCGACACCGCTCGATTCCGTCCGGTAGCTGGAGATCGTGATGACCCACCATCGTTCGCTTGGCATGGACGCGCGCATCACTCGGCGTGACTTCCTCGATGCCGCACTCGTCGCCTCGGCGGGACTGCTCATGCAGGGCGTGGCGCCCGCCGACGTCCTCGATCCACGCGCCGCAGCGTTCGATGGCTACAGCGGCGTCGGCGACTACGCGGGTGCGAACGGCAACACGTGGGCGGTCATCCAGGAGGGGCATCGCCTTCGAGACCGGAAGTTCGTCAGTGTGCGCGTGAGTGACATCCCTCCCCAGGAGACCGTGGACACCGTCATTGTCGGCGGCGGCATCAGCGGACTCGCCTCGGCGCTGTTCCTGCAGCGGACAGCACGTCCCAGGCAGTGTCTTGTGCTCGACGACCACCCGATATTTGGCGGCCTCGCCAAGAGCAACGAAATCATCGTGGACGGCGAGCGTCTCGTCGGCAACCAGGCGTCCGCGCTGTTCTTTCCTCCATTGCCCGGATCGTTTCTCGCCGAGTTCTATCCGTCGATCGGGATCGATCGCGACATCTTCGACTATCAGGCCTGGAACGGATCGGGTCCCGAGCTTCCGGTCGGCCGCACCTGCTACTTGAGCGGAGGGCGGGGTTCGTCCTTCTACTTCGGCAAGGCATTCGGGCGGCCCGAGGGCACGCTCCTCGTCGATCCAATCGAGCGTCAGCTCGAGGGGGCGCCGCTGAGCGATGACGTGCGCCGCGAGGTGTTGAGTGCCGCGCGCGAGACCGAGGTCCGCGCGAAGTGGCAGCCAAAGGCGCATGGTGACGAGGCGGCTCGGCACCTCGATGCCATGACGCTCGAGGATCATGTCATGGAGGCATATGGCATCAGCCGTGAGACCGTGCGGCGCTTCATGTCGCCGATTCTCGGCGGCGGATCCGGGCTCGGCGCCGATGCGCTCTCCGCGTACTCGGATTACGCCGCCGATGTGTTGCTGCCCTGGCGCTACGCCGACGGTGTCCAGATGTTTCCCGGCGGCAACGTGGGCGTCGCGCGGCACATCGTGAAGACACTCGTGCCCGATGCCATTCCCGGCTCGAATTCGTTGCAGGACGTCGCGCGAGGTCACGTGTCGCTCGCCGCGCTGGATCGAAAGGGGCAGCACGTGCGGATTCGGGGCGAGGCCACGGTTGTCGCCGTCGAACACGAAGGGTCTGCCGATCGCGCCGATGCCGTTCGCGTGGTCTACAGCCGGCGCGGCCGCCTGCGCGCCGTTCGTGCGCGCCATGTGATCGTGGCCGGGGGCAGCTGGACGGCCAAACACATCGTGCGCGGACTGCCTGAGTCGCACCAGCAAGCGTACGCGCAGTTCGTGCGGTCACCGGCACTGGTCG
>JBKPMA010000543.1:0-3436 GCA_046731935.1 Acidobacteriota bacterium | reverse complement strand
TCGTCGTGCCGGGCGCGCGGCAGGTCACCGTTGGTCAGGGTGCCGCGTGGGGTCTGTCGCTCGCGACGCCAGTGATCGTGAAGTACCGTGACGCGCGCACCGACACCCGCACCGAGCTCGAACAATGGATCCGTTGAGCCTGGTGACGCTGTCGCGCACGCTCATCGACATCGATTCCACGACAGGACGCGAGGGCGATTGCGGGCGGTGGCTCGCGGCGTATCTGCGCGCCCGAGGATATCGCGTCGAGGAGCAGCCGGTTACAAACGGCCGGTTCAACGTGCTGGCCACCCTCGACCAGCCGCGCGTCGTCTTCTCCACGCACTTCGACTGCGTACCGCCATTTTTTCCGAGCCGCATCGATGGCGGCCGGCTCTACGGGCGCGGCGCCTGCGATGCGAAGGGCATCCTGGCGGCGCAGGTGATGGCGGCGGAGCGCCTTCGGCAGAGCGGCGTACGCGACGTGGGCATGCTCTTCGTCGTCGGCGAGGAACGAGGGAGCGACGGTGCGAAGACGGCGAACCAGCGGACGAACGGCAGCCGTTTTCTCATCAACGGCGAGCCGACCGACAGCCGCCTCGGGGCGGCACATCGCGGCGCGTTCCGCGTTCAGTTGTCGGCCCGCGGCCGCGCGGCACACTCGTCGTATCCGGAGGCCGGTGAGTCGGCGATCGAGAAGCTCGTGGACGCGCTCGTGCGCCTGCGCAAACAGGAGCTGCCCGTTCATCCACTGCTCGGCCGCACACATTACACCGTGGGGCTCATCTCCGGTGGCGTGGCGCCAAACGTGATCCCACCGAGCGCGTCTGCTGAAGTAATGTTCCGCACCGTTGGTTCCTCAGAAGCTCTGAGGCCCGCGCTCGAGGCGCTTCAGGATCTCGTGGAGTCTTCGATCGTTCTCGACGTACCAGCCGCCGAGTTGAAGACAGTGGACGGATTCGACACCGCCGTCTTTCCGTTTACGACGGACATTCCCTTTCTGGACAGATGGGGAACGCCGCTCCTGATGGGGCCGGGGTCGATTTTTCTCGCGCACACAGATCATGAGTACGTCGAGATCGACGAACTGACTCGATCGGTGGATCGCTACGCGACGCTGGCGACGTCGCTCCTGGCCGAGGCTACGGCTTGAGCCGCTGATTGCCTGGCTTGAGCGGCACTTCGCGTCCCTGCCACGCGAGCGTGCCGGTGACCGCCTCGGGCAACGTCACGTCCGCATTCAACTCGTCGCCTTTCCGTTCGTACTTGACCGTCACCATTCCGCGAGGCGTCGGCACCGACGCTTTGAGCGTCTTGAGCGATCCGAGGTGTGGTTCGATCCGCACTTCGCTGAATCCTGGTTTCGCCGGCAGAATCCCCGCGACCGTCGTGAGCAGATCGTAGTTCGGGTGGGCGCTCCAGGCGTGCGAGTCGGATCGCGTCGGCTCGGGTGTCTCTGCCCAGGTCGAGAGCCCCAACTCGAGCATCGTCCGCCACGGGCCGAGCTGCGCGAGATACTCGTCGGCCAGGCCGGCCTTCTTCAACGCGCGAATGACGTAAAAGCGGAAGTAATACGTCGCCTGCGTCAGCGAGACATCCGTCAGGATCTTCTTCATCAACGCCGGACGATCGGCCTCGGGGACGATGTCGGCGAGGATGGCGAGCGCGTTGACGTGCTGGCTGTACGTCTTCTGAGTCGGCGTGTCTGCGAACGCCTGCTTGGCAGGGTCCCACGCCAAGCGCCGGACCGCGGCGCCGACGCGATCGGCAAGACTGCGGTAGCGCGCTGCCGTTTCGGCACTGCCGAACGCGGCCTCCAGATCCGCCGCCTCGCGCAGCGCGAGGACGAACTGCAGCGACAGAATCGCGGACCCGCCGTCTTTCTCGGTCGGCGGCTCGCCGTTCTCGAAACCGTGGCCCTCGACCCAGTCCACGAAGTTCCACCATTCGAGGCGTCCGAGTAATCCCGTCGGCATCCGCCGATCCCCGAACCAATCCAGCACGGTTCCGGCGCCGTGCAAGTACTTCTTGAGAGACGCGGCGTCACCGCTGTACTGGTAGAGGTCGCGCATCATCCCGATCCAGAACAGCGAGAACGGCGGAATGATCTGCGGCAGCATCGTGGGATAGCGGCTCTGGGTGAGCCCGTCAGGCATGCGCGACTCGTTGAACAACTCGATCGCGTTCTTCACGAGACGGTCGTCGCCCGTCGAGTAGAGCGAAATGAGCGCTTGGATGCGCGTGTCGCCGACGTACTGGAGCTGCTCCCAATACGGCGTGTCCATGTAGGTTTCGTGCGCGCACAGACGCGCGGTACGCCAGCCCACGTCCCAGATCTTCGACAGTACCGGATCGTCGCTTTCGAACGTGGCCCGCAGCTGGAATGGATACGCCGAAAACGCGCCTCGCACGTCGTCGATCGAGACCGGCTCGTCTGCCGTCGTCACGGCGACCTCGACGTAGCGATACGCACGCCACCAGAGCGGGCGGAACGTTCGGCTCTTGCCCCCGTCCGGCAGGAATCTGTCTTTCAACCCGCCAATGACCTTGCCTGTTACCTCGTCACGATTGCCTTTGGGCCCTTTGGTGCCGTCCGTCGTGGCTTCATGCAGCGCTTCCGCATACGTCAGCGTCACCACTGCGCCCTTTCCGCCGCTCGTCACGACTTCCGGATAGGCCGTCGTCAGGTATCCGCGATCGAGCAGCGCTTTGGCAGTCGTGTGCGCGGGAATCGTCCACGGCGATGAGCCCTGGAGAAACGCGTCTTGAAGCGGTGTGCCGTCGCTTCGTGCGACGCGAGTGAACCGCTCCGCGGTGTCTTCCATCTGCGGAATGGTTCTGGGCACCAGGAACCACCGAGCAGGTGAGTCGCGGATCGCGCGTGGTCCGCCGATCGTGATCTCGTCAACTTCTCCCCAGCCGCTGTCGTTGAACTCCGGTGTCTGCCAGCCCCACGGATACGACGAGGCATCGACCTGTTCGCCGGTGCTGCCCACGTAGTACTCGTTGAAGATCGACGCACGATCGATCGGTACCAGCGAAATGCTGGTGTTCTCCGTGCCCTTCCACGTCTTGTTGCTGTTGACGGCGGCTTCGGCCTTCGTGTCGCCCTGCAAGAGGAAGCCGGTCTCGTACGTCACCTGCGCCATGGGCGCGTCGCCGGCGAAGTTCCACATCACCGCGGCGAGCACGTTGTCGCCAGCCTTGAGCTGCGGCGCGAGATCGACAGTTTCGAAGCGCCAATAGTCGAGATCGCCGCGTGCCGGTCCGGTCGACACTCGAGTGCCGTTCACGAAGAGCTCGTAGCGGTTGTCGGCGGTGACGTTGACGACGAACTTCTTGGGAACGGCGGCGAGCGTGAATGACTTGCGAAGATGGTAGACGCCGAAATCTTTCGCTCCGACCCCCAGCGGACGGATCCAGCGCGCTTGCCACCGCGTCGTCAGCAGCTCCGGAT
>JBKPMA010000542.1:0-6641 GCA_046731935.1 Acidobacteriota bacterium | reverse complement strand
GGCGGCGGAAAGATCGCGACGTACGCGTCCTGGATCGCTCCGAACCGCTGATTGAGCTCGGCGACGATGCTGTTGGCGTCGAGGCCCGGATGTCGCGCGCGTTCATCGGACGGCTTCAGCGTCACGAAGGCGATGCCCGTGTTGGGGGCGTTGACGAAGCCGTTGATCGACAGCCCAGGAAACGCGACCGAGTTTGCGACGCCCGGGTGCGACATCGCGAGCGACGACATCTGGCGGATGACGCGTTCGGTGCGGTCCAGCGTGGCCCCATCGGGCAATTGCGCGAATGCGACGAGATAGTCCTTGTCTTGCGCCGGAATGAACCCCTGCGGCACACGTGAGTAGCCGACGCCGGTCAGCGCGATCAGGCCGGCATACACGGCGAGCGCCACCACCGCCACGCGGAGCACGCGCGTGACGCTGCCTGCATACGCCGACGAGCCACGGGCAAAGGCGCGATTGAAGCCCCGGAAGAACCATCCGAACAGCCGGTCGATGATCTGCTGCACACGATCGCGCGGCGCGCCGTGCTCCCGAAGCAGCCGCGACGCGAGCGCCGGGCTCAGCGTGAGGGAATTGAACGCCGAAATGAACGTCGAGATCGCGATGGTGAGCGCGAACTGCCGGTAGAACTGTCCCGTCAGACCGCTCACGAATGCCGTTGGCACAAACACCGCGCCAAGCACCAGCGCGATGGCGATGATCGGGCCAGACACTTCGTCCATGGCGCGGCGGGTGGCCTCGAGCGGAGGCTGTCCCAGTTCGATGTGCCGCTCGACGTTCTCCACCACGACGATCGCATCGTCGACGACGATGCCGATGGCGAGCACGAGGCCAAACAGCGACAGCGTGTTGAGCGAGAAGCCGAGCGCCAGCATGATGGCGAACGTGCCAACCAGCGACACAGGCACCGCGACGAGCGGAATGATCGACGCACGCCAGGTCTGAAGGAACACCACGACCACGATCACGACGAGCAGAATCGCCTCCAGCAGCGTGTGGGCCACGGCATTGATGGACTCGCGGACGAAGACCGTCGGGTCGTAGACGATTCGGTAGTCCACTCCCGGTGGAAAGTTCCGCTTCAGACGCTCCATCGTCTCGTGCACGTCCGCGGACGCCTGCAGCGCGTTCGTGCCCGGACGCTGGAACACGCCGATGGCGACCGCCGGTTTGTTGTCGAGGAGACTCCGCAGCGAATACCGGTTGGACCCGAGCTCCAGGCGGGCGACATCTGATAGCCGCGTGATCTGACCATCTGGCGTGGCGCGCACGACGATGTTGCCGAACTCGGATTCCGAGGTGAGCCGCCCCTGCGCATTGATTGAGAGTTGAAAGGTCGCATCCGATGGCGCCGGAGGCGCGCCGAGGACGCCGGCCGCGACCTGGACGTTCTGTTCGCGGATCGCGCGCACGACGTCACTCGCCGTCAGCTGGCGCGACGCCAGGCGGTTGGGGTCCAGCCACACTCGCATGCTGTACTCGCCGGCGCCGAAGACCTGCACGGCACCGACGCCGGTCAGCCGCGTCAGTTCGTCCTTGACCTGCAGGTGCGCGTAGTTCGACAGGTACAGCATGTCGTAGCGTTCGTCCGGCGAGACGAGGTGCACGACGAGAATGAAGTCCGGCGACGCCTTCTCGGTGGTCACACCGATGCGCTGGACGTCCTGCGGCAGCCGCGGCAGTGTCTGTGCGACGCGGTTCTGCACCTGCACCTGCGCGGTGTCCAGATCCGTACCAAGGGCGAACGTGATCGTCAACGTCAACGCGCCATCCGAGGTGGCCTGCGAGAACATGTAGAGCATGCCCTCGACGCCGTTCATCTGCTGCTCGAGGGGCGCTGCGACGGTCTCGGCGATCACCTTGGGATTGGCGCCTGGATACGCCGCGCGCACGACCACCGTGGGCGGCACCACGCCGGGATACTCACTGACAGGCAGCTTCAGCAGCGCCAACGCGCCGGCCACGACGATCAGCGCCGAGATGACGATCGCAAAGATCGGACGTGTGATGAAGAACGACGAAAACTTCACAGCCCACCACCCATCGCGACGACCTTGGCGTCAACGGTGACGCCCGGCCGGACTCGCTGAAGGCCATTCACCACCACGAGCTCACCCGCGGAGAGCCCAGTGCGCACGACGCGCAGCCCGTCCACGAGGGGTCCCAGCGCCACCGTGCGTGAGAGCAGGCGCTTGTCGCCGCCGACGACCAATACGAAGCGGCGATCGAGGTCCGTACCGATGGCGCGGTCTTCGACGAGCACGCCGTGGTAGCGCACGGTGCCGGGGAGCCGGAGGCGAACGAAGAGACCGGGCGTCAGCCGCCGGTCGGGGTTACGAAAGACGGCGCGGCCGTTGATCGTGCCGGTCGAGGGATCCAGCTGGTTGTCGAGGAACTGAAGCGTGCCTTCATGCGGAAACGTCTGCTCATCGGCCAGCGCCATCTGAATCGGAAGGCCGCCCTGGCCGCCGGACGCGTGCTGGCGGGCACGCTCGCCGTAGCGAAGATAGGTCTGCTCATCCGCGTCGAACGAGGCATAGATCGGATCGACCGACACGACCGTCGTCAGCAGCGTCGCCTCACCCTGGCCGCCCGACACGAGATTGCCGCGAGTCACGAGCGCCCGGCTCACGCGACCGTCGATCGGCGCAACGACCCTCGTGAACTCGAGGTCGAGTTGCGCGGCACGGAGCGCGGCGGCCACCGCGTCTACGTGCGCCGTAGTCTCCGCCGCAGCGCTGGCGCGACGCTCGCGCTCCTCGAGCGACATCGCGTTGTCAGCGGACAGACGATCTGCGCGGCGCATCTCGGACGCGGCACGGTCACGCGCGGCGGTGGCCTGGGCTAACTCGGCGCGCAAGCGGTCCACGTCAGCCTGGAATGGACGTGCGTCCACCTGGAAGAGCAGCTGTCCCTGCCGCACGAGGCTGCCTTCCTCGAACGAGACGGCCGATATCAGGCCTGACACGCGCGGGCGCACAGCGACGGATTGGACGGCCTCGAGACGGCCGGTGAACTCGTCCCACTCGGTGACGTCGCGCGCGAGTGCCGCCGCTGCCGTGACCTGGGGCGCCGGCGGAACCCCGCGGGTCTCGACGCGGGTGCACGCCGCCACACCAAGGGTTGCCGCCGCCAGGAGGCCGAGCAGGGCGATCGCTCGAAGGGAACGAGTCGGAAACAGATCGGAGGAAATGCGCGGATTCATGCCCGTCAGCATCGCCGGGCGCGAAGGCTTTCACAATCCGGCAGATAGGCGATACGGACATCCTCCGAATGAGTCACGACCCCATCAGCCGTTTGGGAGACGTCCGCCATCGGCCAAAAGACCGATGCCGTCGTCGGGCCGACGGCGGAGTGCATGACGCTTGCGACTCCCGCATAATCAGAGGCATGTCCCACTCCGCCCAACCACAGCCGACGGTGGCGCTCAGCGAAGACGGCCTCTCACACGAAGCCGAGCTCGAGCGCTTGCGGGCCGAAGTGCGAGCCTTGCGCGACGATCGCCAGCGCTCGGAGTGCATGGCCGCCATTCAGACCGATGCCGTTCAGCTCGCGCTCGATCTACTGGTAACGCATCCCGACCTGCGCGGTTTTTTCCGCATGTTCATCAAACGGTTGGTCGAAGACTCTGAGTCACACGCGTGTGGTGTGTGGCTGATCGACGAGCCGAGCGGCCAGTGCAACCTGTGGATGGCGAACATCGCCGGCGAGACACTCACCGCCGACAGCGAAGGCTGGGCGCCGCTGAATCTTGCGCGCGAGAGTATGAGCTGGCATCTGAGCCACACCAAGGAGTGCCACGACACGATCCTGGAGTACGACGGAGACGATGAGCGGTTGCCCGAGCCCGTGCGCGCATTCAATCGTGCGGCGAACGTGCAGGCGCTGCTGGTGGCTCCGCTTCGACTGGCGCCAAAGACGCTCGGCTGGATCGCGCTGTCGAGTGTCGCGGACTCCGACTGCGAGCGGCGCTGGCGTCACGCACTGCTCGACGCGACCGCGAAGCAGGCGAGCCTGGCGTTGTATTACAGCCGCCTGGTTGATCAGAGCCTGTTCGAAGCGAGACGCCAGGCCGTGCTCGAGGAGCGAAACAGGATCGCGCGCGACATTCACGACACGCTCGCCCAGGGCTTCGGAGCAATCCTGATGCACCTGCAGTCGGCACAGCGCGGCGGCACTGGCAACCTCTCCCCGGCCGCGGTCGTCAGTCTCGCGACTGCTGTCGACCTCGCGCGCACGCATCTGGTCGCGGCGCGGCGATCCGTGGCGGCGCTGCATCCGCAGTCGACCGATCGCGAGGATGTCGCCTCGGCCCTCACGCGGATGGTGGATCTCGCACGCCGGACCAATGACGTCCCGGTCGATCTCGAGATCGACGAACTGCCGTCGTTCGATCCGGGTGTCGAACCAGAGATCATTGGCGTCGCGCAAGAAGCTCTCACCAACGCGGTGAGGCACGCCAACGCACGCCGGATCGTGATGAAGGCCGGCGCAGTTCGCGGCGTGGGCTTCCGTCTGTCGGTGGCCGACGACGGCCGCGGCATCAACGGCGATCGCAGCGCCAGCGGGTTCGGGATGACCAGCATGCGCGAGCGCGCCGAGCGGATTGGAGCCTCGCTGACGTTCGTGACGGCGCCGCGAGCAGGTACCGAAGTCGTGCTGGCGTGGCAACCAGCCTCGTTCTCGATCCCCGGAGCCGAACATGCCGGCCACTGAGATGCCGCCGGTGCGGGCTGGCGTGTCGAGCGCCCGCGCGCGCGTCCTCGTGGTTGACGATCACGCGCTGCTGCGGACTGGCGTCGCCAACATCATCAACCTCGAGCCCACGCTCGAGGTCGTAGCGGAGGCAGCCAACGGTCAAGACGCCATCGAGGCGTACCGCGCGCAGCGGCCAGACGTCGTGCTCATGGACCTTCGGATGCCAGAGATGGAAGGCGTAGAGGCGGTCAGGCGCATCCGCGAAATGGATCCGCAGGCGCGCGTCATCGTGCTGACGACATACGATGCCGACGAAGACATCGCACGCGCGCTGCAGGCCGGGGCCAAGGCGTACATCCTCAAAGACATCGCCGCGGATGCGTTGATCGCGTGTATCCGCGACGTCCTGACCGGCAAGACGTATCTCGCGCCTGCGGCCGCAGCAAAGCTGGCCGAGCGTGTCACGCAAGTGCAGCTGACGCCGCGTGAGTTGTCGGTGCTGCGGCTGCTGGCCAACGGGCACAGCAACAAAGAGATCGCATCGGCCCTCACGATCTCGGAGCGCACGGTCAAGACGCACCTCGGGCACCTATTCGAGAAGCTTGGCGTGACCAGCCGCACCGAAGCCGTGCGAGTGGCGACGCGCCGCGGCCTCGTCCGGTTCGACTGAACGCGTCCGTCGGACGCCCGCGCGAGAAGCATCAGCGCCGCTGCGCGTCAGAGCCGAAGACGAGTGTGCCGAACGCTTCAGGCACGTGGTTCGGATCGCGATTCACCACGCACGTAGGCTGCCAGCAGAGGAAGCGACGCTGTGGATCCGGTCCATCTCCATCGATTCGATAGAGGTTGATTCGCCACTTCGTGCCTGGACCGACGGCCGCAGCCGACACCGACTCGAGGGGAATTTTGGCCGCGGCGTACCAGACCTTCGCCGCCTCGTCGATGCGGGCGCGAGTCTCCCATCCCGAATTCCACGCCCTGCCTTCACCTCCGCCGTCGAGGTTGATCGCCAGATCGACCCGCTCGCCCGTCGGAGCAATCTCGTACTCACGGTAGTGGCGGATGTGCTTCCAGTCGTCCCCCAGGAACACCTCGACGACGTCGCGATCCCAGAGCTTCTCGCGGTCCTGACCGTCCGGGCCAGGCTCGAAGCGGTTCAGCGATCGGTACGGGCATGCGAACAGCAGATAGAGCGAGCGGTCGGTCCAGAACGCCTGCACCGTCGTGTCGAGGTCCGGGTACTCCATCCTGCGCGAGCAGTCTTTGACGATCCTCGTCGCGGCGGCCGTCGTCCAGGGCCGAGCGTTGGGATCAGTACTGAGGGCCGGTTCTCCGGTTTCGTGGGGAACGGACAGGCTCGCAGTGGGAACACTCACCTCACAGGGCGGCTCGGAGATGAGGGAGATAACCGCAAGGGCCAGCAGGTAAGATGACGCTGCCATGTGCGAGGTGACTCCATGAATCGTCGAAGCTGGTTGAAATGGATGGCGGCGGCTCCAGTCTACGGCGTGATCGCCGCCCGTGCGGCAACCGATTCTCTGGCTGCCGCAGCCGGCGCCACGACCACGGGCGACGTGTACAAGCGGCTCGGCGTCCGTCCCTTCATCAACGCGCGCGGGACGTGGACCTATTTGAGCGGCTCGCTCGAACTGCCCGAGGTCCGCAGGGCCATGGACGACGCGGCGCAGCATTTCGTGGACATGTTCGAACTGCAGCAGGCAGCGGGACGAAAACTGGCCGCGCTGTCGGGCGCCGAGTCGGGCATGGTCACGTCGGGCGCCGCAGGAGCGATGGCTGCGGCAACGGCAGGCTGCATCGCGGGGACCGATCCCGAAAAGGTCTGGCAGTTGCCGGACACCACGGGCCTCAAGAACGAAGTCGTGATGCTCGGTGGACGCAGCGCCTTCGACAGCGCGATCCGGCTCGCCGGTGCCAAGCTG